>JAGACC010000310.1 GCA_017614295.1 Treponema sp. | reverse complement strand
CAAAATTTGTGAAAGGATTCGCACATTTGTACTAATTATATTTTTATGATAGCACGTATAGCCTTAAAGTCAAGTTAAAATAGTACAATGGTTCTATTTTAAGATGGTATATGTTGAATTTTGGGTTACGGGGAAGAACAGCCAGCGGAAAAGTGACCATTCAAAAACTGTAAGGCTTTTAAAAGAGGCTATTGAATTTTTGGAAAGGGAAGTGTAGTTTGTGGTGGTGCAGGGGCGACTGCCGAACTGCTAATCCATATTCACACGTGCTTGCTACGAATATGGATTCAGGGACTATAAAGGCTTTATAGATTCCGAATCAAGTTCGGAATGACGGCTAAAAAGTAAATGCTGTCGCCCTGGGTTGATGACCGACTGCATTTATCTAATTTTGAAAAGTTAAGAATGTCACCCCGAACTGCTAATCCATATTCGCACGTGCTTGATACAAGTGCGTGTGTCGAAACTCCGTGTGTAGTATACATGGTTATTTCGACAGGCTAATGACCGTATGCAATGAACTTCTATGTCATCCCTATGTTGTTAAGCTATTGCGATTAGTTTTTGCTAAGGTATATTACGCTGTTTGGGTCTGCACTGTTTGTAATTACATACTTTGTGTTGTCGGAATTTGTCCTGATTGTTACAGACGGTGGAAAGCTGTTAAAGTCAAAGTCTCTCTGCATTTCTGCAAGGTCTGCCCTGGACATTTGTGTGGTAGAGACTATCTTGTTTCCCCTGAGCGTAATATCTGAACCTTCGCTTTCCGAAGCCAGATCGCGCAAGAATGAATCCCTTTCTTCCTGCGTCAAAGAATTGATGACGGCTAGGGAAGTCCTGTCCATCTCCATTTCGCTTGTTACGCTGCCAGAAGTGAATGTGTAGCTTCCTCCCGATGCGGTTAGGTTAAATGTGGAGTCGCCAGAAATACCGCTTTCGTTAGTGGTTGTTTTGAGAGTCCAGCTTCCGTCGGATAGGGTAATGTTGCTTACCGTTCTTGAACAGTCGCTGAATGCTGTTCCCGCAAGGAATGAAGCGTCATCGTCATCATCGTCCGAAGAGCTAGAGCCTCCCGAACATGCGATGAATGTACATGCCATAAGTGCAACAATCATAGAAATTAATTTTCTTGTCTTTTTCATTTGCTTAATTCTCCTTAAATTTAAAATTTGTTTTGCCAAGAATGCTGTCATCATCCGCCAAGATAATGTCATTATCGGGCTTGACCCGGTAATCCGCTTTGACCATTTATTTTATATAGATCCAACACAATTCGTTGTAGGAATTGCTGTTTTTTGGAAAGGACATAAGTGCCGCTCCGTATGCCTGTGTAGAGTTGATGAAGGAATCTATAACATTAGAGCCTACGCCTTTTCCTGCAAGATAAGACCTTACTTCTGACTCGCTTAGCCTTCCCTTGTTTTGGTATGTTCCGCTAATTGTTTTGTCTACGAAAAAATCCCTCTGCTCGTCAAAGTCTTCGTAAGCAGGAACTGACCTTGTTCCCATCCATGTCTGGTAAGCTGTATAGTCGGACGATGTTATTTCTCCAACTTCAACATTAAACCTGCCAAGACCACCGGAAATTCCGTCATCATCAGAAGAGCCTGAATCTGAACAGCCGATGAATGCAAATGCAAATAGGGCAATAAGCATGCCAATTAGTTTTGTAGATTTTCTTGTTTTCATAAGTCCTCCTTACTTATTTTTCTTTAGCCTTTGCTTGATAAACTTTCCAAAAAAAACTATAGGGTAAGTTTTTGCTATGCACAATCGCAAAACAGGTAAGATGCATTTTGGCTATGGTGAAATGCACAATGGAATTTACCCTGGGACTGTGATACAATAAAAGCAAATGAAAAGTAAAAGCAAAGACAAAAAACTTTCCGGCGGATTTGAAATTTTTATGGCGGAAGACGAAAGCCTTATTACCCTGCTTTCCAGAAACACTGTCTATGTTTACGACCTTGCATCAAAAGAAAAGATTCTGTCTGCAAAAACGCTAAGCAACTTAAGCTATGCATGTCTTTCTCCGGACAAAAAATTCATTGCGGCAAAAAATACTTCCGGAAGCCTAGCCCTTGTTAGCATGCAAAGCGGACTTGAACTTTGCCGGGACCCAATGGAAAAGTGCGAAGGGGAGATGCCTTTTTTTACTTTGGACAGTAAGCGCGTAATAGACTTGGACTGGAGCGGAAGGGTTATGCTCTTTGACGCAGAAAGCAAGGAACATAAAATTCTTGACAATACAAGGCCTCTTATCCGCTGCGCCTTTATTGGCTACGATTTTTTTAGCAAAAGAATTTACAGGTTCATGGCAAAGGATTACGGAAACAGCCCTGGAATAGTTCAGTCCATGGTAATAGACGAAAGCCATCTGGATGCAGATCATGTGGAATTTAAAACCCTTAGGAAATTTAATGAATGTCTTCCCGACCACCTGAATGGAATTTCTTTTTGCAAGAGGCACAATTACTGGCTGGACATTAGCAAAGGAAAAATTATCCAGAGCGACAAGAACTTTAAGGAAAAGACAAGTCTTGGCATTCCAAAGTCAAATTCAATTTCTAGGCTTAAAAAAATCTGGGTTTCTCCTGATGAAAAATACCTTTTTATAGACTACGGTAAGCAATGCACTGATGTAAGGCAAACTCCTATGAGCGTCTACAAAAACCTTCCAAACCTTTCCTGCCTCTTTGACCTAAAAAGCGGAGCGCTTGTAAAAGCGTTTGAATACAACTATGTTTCTGACTTTACCATGTATGGCGAAGATTCTTCTTATATAATAGCAACTTGGAGCGGAACATATATTGGTAGTCTCGAAGCGTGAAGTACGGCAAAGGTCGGTCTGCTAGAAAAGATTACCGGATCAAGTCCGGTAATGACAGGTTGGTAGGCAGTCCGGTAATGACATGTTCGGTGGACAGTTTGGTGATGACAGGTCGGTGGACAGTCCGGTAATGACAGGTTCTGCAAACGGTATGGCAAAGACAGCTCTGCTAAAACAAAGGGTGTCATTATCGGGCTAGACCCGATAATCTGCTAGAAAAGATTACCGGATCAAGTCCGGCATGACAATTCGTTATGTTAATGGCATTGAAATAGAACTCTTTTGTGATGCAGCTTGTTAAGCAGGAGAGTTATATCTTTTGCAAAGCAGGCACGGCAGGGATTGGAGGGGCGGCGCAGCCGTTGCGAAGCAATGGAGCGTGTAGGGCCCCGCGGAACCACGGAAAGCCCCTTAAAAATGGCCTCCTTGCCATTTTTAAGGACGGGTTTTCTGGCGAAAACCCGCGGATGTTTCTGCAAACATTTGACGCGCCGTCCTTGGCGCTCGATGTTCTGGAAAAATGGCAAGATGTTCTTTGAGGACGCGTGTGTTTTGCAGACAAAAGTGCCGCAAGAAAAAAATGAAAAATACCGACTCCCTTGCAAATATTGGTGTTTAACGGTACTATGTCTGCATGATAAAGGCGACCGGTTCACAGATTATTATTAAATTGCTTGAGGCAGAAGGCATTAAGACTGTTGCGGGTATTCCCGGCGGTTCAATTTTGCCACTGTATGATGAATTGAACAGAAGTTCCATTAAGCACGTCCTTGTCCGTCAGGAACAGGCGGCTGGTTTTATTGCCCAGGGTATGTCCCGTTCAAGCGGCAAACCGGCTGTATGTATGGCTACCAGCGGTCCAGGTGCAATGAACCTTCTTACGGCAATTGCAGATGCCAGGTGCGACAGCGTTCCAATTATTGCTATTACCGGACAGGTAAATTCATCGCTCATCGGTACGGATGCTTTTCAGGAAGCGGACACATTTGGCCTTTCATTCCCCATTACCAAGCACAGCATGATGATAAAGGACCCTCTTGAGCTTTTGACGGCTATTCCCAAGGCTTTTTCTATCGCCGTAAGCGGAAGACCCGGACCTGTTCTAATAGACATTCCACGCGACGTTCAGACTGCGACCGTTACTTTTGACAAGTGGCCCACCGCAAAGGCTTTAAGTTCTGCGGCAGACACTCTTACTGCAAGGCGCTTTGTTACTCCGCAAAAACAAATTGGACCTATCATTTCCGGTATGGTGGATGCGCTTTTAAAGAGCAGCAAACCGGTTCTTTTCTTGGGCGGAGGATGCAATTCACAGAAGGCAAGCGAAGAGATAAACAAATTCCTTGGCGTTTACGATGCGGCGGTTGTTACAAGTCTTATGGGAATCGGAATTGTTCCCCGCTCAAACCGCAACAACTTTGGCATGGTTGGTATGCACGGTTCTTTTGCTGCAAACAAGGCTATGCACGATGCGGACTTGGTACTTGCTTCCGGTGTTCGCTTTGACGACAGGGCTACAGGTCTTATTTCTAAATTCTGCCCCAATGCTACGATTCTTCACATAGACATAGACGCTGCGGAGATAAACAAGATTCTTCCTTCTTCGTATTCTCTTGTATGCGAAGCGGAAAAGGCATTCCCTCTTTTGACCAAGGAACTTTCTTCCCGTAAGCAAAAGTCATCTTCTGCAAAGTCTGCCAAGCCGGGCAGCCGTTCAGCATGGATTAAGGAACTTGCCAAGGTCTATGACGAAACAGAAAGCGTGGAGCTTGGACGCGGCAAGGATATTCCTTCTGACAGCGTAAACCCGCGTGCTTTTATCCGTGACATTCCCGAGGCTGCAAAGAAGGCAGGTCTTGAAGCGGAAGACATAATTGTTACTACGGATGTTGGTCAGCACCAGATGTGGTCTGCTCAGTATTACCCGGTTCAAAAGCCAAGGCAGTTCCTTACCAGCGGCTCTCTTGGTACAATGGGTTTTGGTCTTCCTGCAGCGATTGGAGCTTCACTTGCAAACAAGACAAAGCGTGTGGTCTGCATTTCTGGAGACGGAAGCATCCTTATGAACATTCAGGAGCTTGCAACCCTCCGCGAACTTGGGCTTAACGTAACGGTATTCATTTTGCAGAACGGTTCGCTCGGTATGGTAAGGCAGCAGCAGCACTTCCTCTTTAACGACAACTTTAGCGCATCCGAGTTTGGTTTTGTTCCGGACTTTTTGCAGCTTGCAAAGGGATTCGGTATAGACGCAATCAACGCTAACGAAGACAAGCAGTGGTTCAAAAAGGCATTTGCAAAGGGACCGCATCTTGTTCTGCTTAACATTAATATGGAAGAAAACGTGCTCCCCTTCGTAAAGGCTGGTTCCGCAAATATTGACGCGCTCAGGGACTAAGATGAAGCTCAGGAATTCCTGCACCCTTTTACTGGCTTTAGGATTTTCTTTTCTCATCTCTTCTTGTGCAAGTAACCATGCAAGGTCTTCCGGAGAGGGGGCTTCCGTGGCTAATGCTTCGGCTGCAAACTCTTCGGGGGCAAGTGCATCTTCCGGCTCTGCTCCTTCCTACAAGCAAGGCCCCGCAAACAAAGGTTCCGCTAACACTTCCTCCTCCAAGGACAAGGCTTCTTCCGCTTCTAGTGCTTCTTCTGCAGAAGTTGCAGTTGTGGAGGAAGAAAAGCCGGCACCAATTCCGCCCGAACCAAAGCGCACCTTTCCCAACCCCGCACCAATAAATGTTGAACTTCCGCCTTCATCGGGTACCAATGTCTTTGCAGGAAACACATTCTCCGCAAAGAATTTAAAGGTGGAATTTGTTGACGGAAAAAAACTTACCGCATCTTTTTACAGCCAGCAGGATGATTGTTGGTCAAAGGAATTTTCTGCAAGCTATTCATTCAACAGCGCAAAGGCAAAGCTTTACATAAGGATAGACAGCGTTTATGAAGACGGGGAAAAGCTAAGCTCTGCAAAGGACCTTTACCACTACCTCTGGCCGCAGATAAAGAAGAAGAACAAAAAATACCTTAGCACAACCAATTTTAACTCCGCTTCCAAAAAGAACTTTAACCGCTACGCAATGGAAAACTTGGACAATTCATCCCGCGCACGATTTGAAAAGCTTATTACTTTTTCCTACAGATTGTTGGACAAGGGTAACAAGCTTGAACTTACATCCCCTCTGGAAAAAGAACTTTCCGAGGTGGCAAAGGGGCAGCTTATCGGGATGGACAAAAGCGGAAGGATTCAGCTTGCATTCTCTAACCTTACCGTTCAGATTCTATGCCTTGGTGCAAAGACAAATTCTACCGGTACGAAGTCCCAGTCTTCTGATTTACAGTCTGCCGATTCCCTCTCCGTTGATTCCCAGGAAGATAGCTTTTACATAGGCAACTGTGAATTCAACAACGAAGAAAAAAAGGTTACCGCAAAGATGTTCCGCATATTCCAAAGCAATGAAAAGGGTAAAACCGTATACGAGTCAATGCAGGAAGCGGGTCTTTTTGAAGCCACATACACCGTAAAGAGCGAAGTAAACACTTTTGCCCAAAAGCAGCACTTTAGCGTTTACGACGGCATCTATAGTTTTAAGGTGGTCTCTATGCCGGAAGGTGCGCCATCTTTAGAAAAGATAGATATTCCTGTATACCTGCACGTGGACAAATACGTGCTAAAAAAAGAACAGAATTCCGATTCCGAAAAGTAACTACTTTGCCGGGATGGGGTTTTATAAATGGAGGTTTTTTTATGAAAACAAGTTTGCTAACCGCAACTGCGGCAGCTTTAATTTTAGGTCTTACGGTAGTTTCCTGTGCAAGTACCGCCGGTAAGGGGTCAAATTCTGCAGCATCAGGCTCTTCTGGAAGCGACATGTTCGCAGGACACACATTTACTTCTAAGGGACAGAAGCTGGAATTTGGCAAGGACAAGACAATAACAAGCTACGTCTTTGTTGCAGACAAGAACACTTGGGTTAAGGAGTCAAAGTCTACATACACTTTTGATGCAAAGGCAAAGACACTTACTTCAAGAATGACAACCCTCTATGTGGGCGGCGGAGAATTCAAGAACGTGGACGAAGTTATGGCCGCTTACTTCCCCAGCGTAGAAGCAGAATTCAAGAAGCAGGCTGCAAAGATTAAGATAGACAATGCCTCTCAGAACAACTTGCTCGCAATCTCCAAGCAGCAGATAAAGGATCTCTATTCACTTTCCTTTAACCACGACGACAAGTTTACATACAATTTTTCCAAGAACGGAAAGACACTTACTCTTAAGCAGGTTATGAACAAGGACCTTAGCTATGCCGCAATGAACCAGTACCGCGGACAGGACCAGACCGGAAAGTACCAGCTTGTTATTGCAAACTACATAGCAAACATCGCTGTTGTAGACCCAAAGACAAACATGATTGCAGAAGGTGGTTCTTACCAGGGCAACTGTGTTATAGACGACAAGGCAAAGACTTTTACAACGGATTTGTACCGCATAACAGTAAAGACGGACAAGAGCGGAAAACCTGTTTCCGAAACTGTTTCAAAGGCAGGAAAGCTTAGCGCAAGCTACAACCTTACAGGATTTGTTCCCAACGAAGAAGCCCAGAAGCAGGGATACGACGTTTACAACGGAACATACGAACTTACAATTAAGCAGGCACCAAAGGGACTTGAAGGAGTAAAGACACTCTACATTCCTTGCGCCTTCCAGTCATATTCTGTTGACTACACCCGCGAATAGGGTAATTGCCGGGTTTGCAGAGATTCGTTTCTTTGCAGGCCCGGCATATTTTTTCTACTGATTTTTACAGCTGGAGTTTCAGAGGTTACAGTCGACGCACACCGTCACCGCTTTCGCATGCAAAGAATCCAGCCTCGTAGCCTATCACAGAAGAATATTCCTTTTGAACATTTTCCACAAAGTCTTCTATGCAATCCTTGTGAACAAGAGCAATAGCGCATCCGCCAAAACCCGCACCGGTCATCCTTGCTCCCAGGCAACCCTTCTGCTTTTGAGCGCAATGTGCAAGAGTGTCAAGCTCTATACCGGTAACTTCGTAGTCTTTGCAAAGCGACTCGTGGCTTTGGTTAAGCAGCTGGCCAAGCTTTTCAAGGGCACCGTCCTTTAGCGCAGCAACTGCATCCTTAACACGCTGGTTTTCGGATACGCAGTGCCTTACCCTCTTCTGAAGAATTTCATCCCCAACAAGAGCCTTGTGCTTTTCCCATTCAGCAGGAGAAAGTTCGCAAAGTGAATTTATCTTTACACCGCCGTCCTGCAAAAGCTTAAGGGCTGTCTCACATTCGCTCCTTCTTTCATTATACTTGCTGTCCGCCAGACGACGCTGCTTGTTTGTGTTCATAACCACAAAGCGGTAGTCCCCAAGTTCAAGTGGCGCATATTCGTATTTTAAAGTGTTGCAGTCAAGTGCTACAGCAGTATTCTTCTTGCCAACGGAAATAATAAACTGATCCATTATTCCGCAGTTAACATTCATAAAATTGTGCTCGCTCATCTGCCCAAGCTTTGCAATCTCCACACGGTCAATGTTAAAGCCAAAGGCATCGCTAACAGCATAAGCAAAACGGCATTCAAGCGCAGAAGAAGAAGAAATGCCTCCCCCCGCCGGAATGTTGCTTACCATAAGAATCTCAAAACCGCATTCAAATTTGCAACCCTTTTCCTTTAGCTGGGAAAGAATGCCGTTAAGGTAGTTTGCGTAATCATTCTTCTTGTCAAAGGCAAAATTGTCTTCCGTGCTGAATTCATAGCGTCCCGGAAAGCGCAGGTCGTTGTAGATAATCTTTGAATCCTTTCGTTTCCTAAGCGCAACGTAAAGGTAGCGGTTTATTGCCGCCGGAAAAACAAGCCCCCCGTTGTAGTCAATGTGCTCGCCAATAATGTTTATCCTTGCCGGAGAAGAATAAAGCAAAACGTCATCCGCATTGCCCCCGTAAGTCTTTACAAAGTCGGAGCGCAGGTTTGCCGCGTCATAAGTCTGAGCCGTTAATGAATTCATAGAGTCTCCTGTAAATTTAAATCAACACGTGTTTGTTACATGATAAGACAGATTGCCCATAAAGTCAAACGGAATTTAGCGCCAAAAAGGTGCATTTTTTTCTGTTTTTGGTCGATTTTTTCTTTTTGGACGGTGCTTTTGTCCGCTCTACCATTCATTCCCTGTCTAACTCGACTGAATATTCCTTTGCGCCACCGCCGTTCCGCACTTCGGTAACCCTCATCCCGCTAGCGCGGGACTAAAGGTGCTCCATGGCGGCGTACGACCCAAAAAAATCCCTCCGTGGATTTTTTTGGGGATTGCAGAATCGCTACGCAATTCTGCATGCTGCTAACTCGCCCTCCATGGCTAGGTATTTGTTGGCAAGGAAGAGATAGGCTGGGGGAGGCATTTTCTCTTTGGAGAATGGTGGGCTTCGTAGGAGAATAAAAAAAAACTGTCATGCCGAACTTGTTTTGGCATCTGTTTACAAAATATTTGCTTCTGTACAAGATATTGTAAATGCTATATTGTATACTATTGGAAATAAAAAGTATGAAAAAAAGGTTTCTAAAAGTATTACTATTTTGCGCAATAGCTTTGCTTGCTTCTCTAATATATTTGTTCATAACAAATGACTGCGTTCCTACTTTGGATTTGCATGATTGGATAATTTCATTTTCATTCCTGCCTTTCATCGGTACAATAAGCACTGTATTTTTATTCAAGGCTTATGTTAACCTCTTGTTTTTGATTCCATTTTTGAATTTTTTAATTTCAACAATTATTTTTTTTAGAAAGGATTCACGAATAATTTCTGTGTATTATTGCCTTTCAATTATAATAATGTTTGTAACATTGGTTTATTCATATAGAGTTGCATTGCAATATACAGTTTAGGAGAGATAAAAAAGATGTTTACAAAAAATTTTGCAATGTGCTTGCTGGCCATTTGCTAAGATTAATCTTGCCTGAATTGTGTGTTAGGGTTGTGCTATGAAAAATATGGAGACAATTAAAAAACTTGTCGGGGAATCTATTACGGAATCAAACTTAAAAAATGTGGACTGCTATGTCTATGAAAACTTTGGGCTTTTTATTCAGGCGACGGGTTTTTGTGAATTTGCGGTCAAGGAAAAACACGTTCATCCTTCCTACATGATAATAATTGAATTTGGAACTGATGATTTTTTAGCGGCACCCCAAATCGAAGTTAAAAAAAATTATTACCTTTCAACAATTATATCTCCAGATGTTCCTCACGAAGACAAGGGTGTTGAATTTCCAAACTACTACACAATCATGATAGAAAAAGAATATTTCGAAAGCCAGTTCCTTTTGTATCAAAATAAAATTCCAGAATATAAGGGCTACCAGTTTTTGATTTGCCATGATGTTTTAAAGATGCTGCACCTTTTTGCATTTGAGTCGTCAAAAAACATGAAGAATTCAGGAATAACTCTCGGCTGCCAGACAAAACTTTTAACTCACTGGATTATCCGCAGTCTTCTTGGAGAAAATTATGACATGCGCTCTGTTTCTACAAATGAACGTATTGGAAGAATACAAGCTTATGTTGAACTTCATTGCGGAGAGAAAATTTCTGTTTCGGATCTTGCAAAGAATGCAAATATGTCTGTTTCCAATTTTAACAGGCTCTTTACAAAAGAAGTCGGCCTTTCCCCAAAGAATTATCTTAATGGTGTCCGCTTGAACAAGTCCTTGAACCTTTTGCGCAGAAATGATTTTTCTGTTTCCGAGATAGCCGGGCAATGCGGTTTTTCTTCGCTTTCACATTTTTCTGCAGCCTTCCACAAAGAATATAATATGAGCCCCAGCGACTACAGGGAAAAGTATCAGGTATAATTCAAATTTGCAAATTATTGAGCGATTTTTAAAAGAATTGATTTTGAATATGTGCATTAATTAAAGCCGTCAGATTGAAATCGCAATAATTTACTGGAGGTGAATTATGACAAAAGAAGAATTGTTTAAGATGATGAATGAAAATCCCGTAATGCATCTTGCTACGGTTGACGAAGACGGATTCCCCCGTGTGCGTGGCATTCTTATGTTTAAGGCTTGCGAAGACGGAATTATTTTTCACACAGGAACTTTTAAGGACCTTTACAAGCAGTTAATGGCAAACCCCAATGCCGAACTTTGCTTCCAGTGCAAGGGAACTCAGATTCGCGTTTTCGGAAAATTTGAACTTGACCAAAGCGATGAACTTTTTGAAGAAATCTACAATCACCCCTCCCGTGCCTTCATTAAGAACTGGGGAAAATCAAAAGAAGAAGTTAAGGGCTTCTTAAAGATTTTTAAAATGAAGAATGGAAAGGCGTGCACTTGGTCTATGGCGGACAACTTTAAGCCAAAGGAATATATCACCCTCTAGATTTCTTTAAGCAAGAAAGGTTATAATTAGCCTTCCTTGCTGCAGGAGACAAAGATGAAAAAAGAAAAAATGTTTTTATTGCTTCTAGTTTGCTGCCTGTTTTTTTCGTGTGCAAAAAAGCAAATCTCCTTTAACCAGGAGCAATGGCTAAAAGAGAAAAACCGCTACTGCATGACGGATTCACTTATTGAAAAGCTTAACAAAGAAAAGCCAAAGCGGACAGAAATATTTTCTCTTCTTGGAAAACCTAAACTGGAAGGAAGAATTTCTGACAATGAAGTTGATTATTTTCTAAAGTCAGAAGATTTTTTAACTGTCTGGATCTTGCAAGTTAATTTTGATGATGACGGAAATTTTAAGTCTGCAAGTGTTTGTTCCGAAGACTAGCGTTTTTATTTTTACTGATTGCAAACTTTACAAATTACCGCTATTTTTATAAAAGGACTTTGTGTTATGGAAGTAGGACTGTATGAAATTTTCTGTAGATGATTTTGAAGAAGTTCCTTTTGAAAGTTACGATTTGGATTTGCGGCGAAAAGAAGTGGATGGTGGTCAAATTTCTATTGAACAAATAGACAGCATTAAAAACTTTCCAAAGGCAAAGTCGCTGGTTATTTCCGGTTTGCAGGATGATACCCTTGTTTATTTTGTGGAACATTATGCCAAGCAGTTTGACCTTATTTCTTTTTGGAAAAATAAAAAGTTAACCAATCTTGATGTCCTTGAAAAATTAGATTCGGTTGAATATTTAATTTTCTTTTACAATACAAAGGTTCAAAAGCTATGGAACATGGAAAATAATAAAAAGCTAAAAGGTCTTTGCATCTATAACTTTTCCAAACTGCATAATATAGACGGTATAGAAAAGTGTAAAAGCCTAAAGCATTTTTCATTTGGATGTGAGGCGGGAAATTCGGATAAGAATATTTATTTGGAAAGTATTAAAAAATTAAAAGAGACAAACATAGATTATTTTGGCTGGTGGGGCTCTTCTTTGCTTGATGGTGATTATAAAAGATTAGCAGAAAGTGCAATAAAGAAACTTGATCTAAACCCCTGCCAATATACGCTGGAAGAATTGTCAGACTTAATTGCCTGCTTCCCGGACACTCTAAAAGGAAAAGCAAGGCTTCCGTCTTCATGAACGACGAAACTTTGCTGCTGGGTTCTCTGGGTGT
>JAGACC010000309.1 GCA_017614295.1 Treponema sp. | reverse complement strand
TTCTATGAAAGACAACAAATTCAACTTTTGCCCGGAATGCGGCTCGCGCAACATTCAGACTCTCATGGGTGGCCGCAAGTGGTACTGCCCTGACTGCAAATTTGACCTTTACAACAATGTGGCAAGCGCAGTGGGCCTTGTAATAGAAAACGACAAGGGAGAATTCCTTTTTGAAAGGCGTGCCAAGGAGCCGCGGAAGGGTTTTCTTGCTTTTCCGGGAGGCTTTTCTGATCCGGGAGAAAGCGCAGAGGAAGCCGCCGTTAGGGAATGCATGGAAGAAAGCGGTGTAAAACCAAAAAGCGTGGAATACCTTTGTTCATTTGCAAACACCTACGTCTACAGGGATATTGTCTACAAAACCTGCGACCTCTTCTTTGTGGCAAAACTTCCGGAAAACTACCAGCTTAAGGGTCAGGAAAGCGAAGTCCAGTCATTCGAATGGGTAAAAATCCAAAGCCCCGAACAGGTAAAAGACCTACCCCTGGCATTTGATTCCGCAAGAAAGACCCTGGAATTCTATTTGTCAAAAAAATAATTAGACCTGTCCGGAAACCATGTTCCCCAACAAGTTTATTTTTTTCCGGGCGCATGTCACCCTGAATTTGCTTCAGGGGCTATAAAGGCTTTATAGATTCCTAAGCAAGTTCGGAATGAGGGCTAAAAAAAAGTAAATGCTGTCGTACTGGGAAATATTCTTCGGTATGTTGATTTTTTGAACAGTGGCAGTTAAAATAAAGTGTGACAGGAGGTTTACAAATGAGGCTTTATGTTTTTCCGCCGGTATTCTATATTTTTCTTGCAGGACTTGTGGCATACATTTTAGTGCTGGCCATTTTTCTTAAAAAGATTTCCAAGGCAAAAAAGGCTCTTCGCGAAGCAAATAAGGAAGTTCCAAAAGCAACAACTTCCTACCGCTCAATCTTTCCGGTAAGCCTTGTTCTTATAATTCTGCCAATGCTCATCCCCTTGGGTAACCTTATTACGGGAGTAGTCTTAGCATGCGCTGTTCTTGGACTTTACATCTCCCTAAGAGACCGCCTTTCAAAGCTTAGGGGCTAAAAAAAACTAAGGATTTGCCGGGCCTTTCCAAAGCATAGACTTAAAAGCACCCGGCATTTCTTTGCTAAAGTTTCCAGCTTACGCCAAGGCTAGGCATATAGATAAAGCCTTTTGTACTGTAGCTGTCGTCTACTGAAACTTTGAGTCCGCCGCCAAGATCTATGTCAATGTCCATGCTTGTTGTACCAAAGGAATAGTAAAGGCCAAGTCCTGCATAGACACCCATCTTGTCCGTAAAGCGGTAAGTGAACGAAATCTCCGGTCCAAGATAGAAAAGATAAGTATTAATCTTTGCATCAATGTCGTCTTCACTTACGGAAAAATACATGACGTGTGAACCTATGTTGCCTGTAAGAGAAAGAGTCATCTTTGGGTCGTTAATGAAAGTCCATCCGAGTCCGCCACCAACGTCATAGTCAATGCCGCCTTTTGTCTCGCCGTCAACAATGTCTTTAGATCTCGTGTAGCCAATGGCAGTTCCGACTTTCCAAGTAAAGTTTGAATCCGTAATGTGCGTATAGTCAAACTTTATGCCGAATCCATTGGCATCAAAATCGTCATCGTCAGAATCCGAATCAACATCCAGCTTTGTTACCGGGAAATATGTTCCGAAGTGCAATTCTCCTGCAAACACAGATGTGGCAAGAAATGCTGCAGCCAAGACAACCAGTAATTTCTTCATAAAAATTCTCCTCAAAAGAAAAGCAAAAAGATAAAATCACAAGTTCAAGAGCCTGTGAAACCGGTCAAAAACATGTTTTCTTAAAGTAACTATAATCCCGAAGAAACTTTCTGTCAAGAAAATCTCCAAAAAAAAAAAATAACTCCACTATCTCCATTTTTTTTCTTTAGCAAAGGAAAAACAAAGCGACCTACGCCGCCATGGAGCCCCTTTAGTCCCGCGCCAGCGGGATGAGGGTTACCGAAGGGCGGAACGGCGGTGGCGCATAGGGGTATTCGGTCGAGTTAGCAAAGAAATAATGTGGTAGAGCAGAAAGGATTACCGTCCAAGAGATTTATTTGAATGCTAAGATATATAGATGCTGAATTTGGTTGCAAACAACCGCGTTCAGCATGACAGCTAAGTTCTGCAAAATCTGCTAAACGGTTGACACAAGTTGCAAAAAATGATATTCTTACATCCGTTATGGCGTCTTACCCAAGTGGGAAGGGAATGGTCTGCAAAACCACTATGAAGCGGTTCGACTCCGCTAGACGCCTGCTACGAGCCGTAGAATTTACATCTTGTGAATTTTACGGCTTTTTTTTATGCTATTCAGTATGGAAAGAAGACTGTCCGGATATTTTATGAGAAGACTAAAGTCCATATTTTTGCTGCTCACTTTTTTTTGCTTTTACCCGCTTAAGGCAGAGGTTACGAGCATTAACGGTCAGCTTTCCGGGGGAACAAACATACGCTCGGTTCAGAGCCAATACTTTCTTATTATTTTTCCGGAGCAGTGCATTGAGAGCGCAATGGAGCTTAGAAAGAACGCAGACTCTATTTGCCAAAGAATTTGCCAAGAGATGAACCTTACCTGCCCCTTTAAGGCTATGCCGGTTGTTATAACGCAAAGCACGGATGTTTTTAACGCATATTTTAGCAATGCAAGCTACAACCACATAGTTCTTTTTGATGCGGCGGCAAAAGAAGACCTTTCCGTTTATTCAGACACGCTGCTTTCCACTTTTGAACACGAGCTTACCCATGCGCTTACCGTAAACCAGAAGTCGGACAAGTTTAGGCACAGGCTTTGCAATATGATTTACTGGGGAGACTATATAGAAACTCCGTCCATGATAAAGGAAGGTGCTGCTGTTGCTCAGGAAAGCCGTAACGGTCAGGGAAGGCTTAACAGTTCATTTTTCTTGCACACGATAAGGCAGGCAAAGCTTAGCGGAGAATTTCCTTCTTGGGCAGACGTGCTTGGTTCAAGGGACATATATCCTGCGGGAAGTACGCCATACATTTTTGGCAGTTCTTTTACCCAGTGGCTGCAGGAAAAATATGGGATGCAAAAGTATGCGGACTTTTGGTGGGAGATTATCAATAACTTTCACATAACCTTCCGCGGTGGATTCCAAAAGGTTTACGGGGTGAATTTGAATTTGGCCTGGAAGGAATTTATGCAGAGCGTTCAAGTTCCTTCTATAAATGGTAATCCTTTGGCAGAGGAATTTGTTGGCGATTTTTTTAGGGAAGCGGGTAAAAAGTCTGGCAAGTCTTCTGTTGAAGCGGGCAAATCCTCCGGTAAAAGCGACAAGTCTTCCGGTAAGCCGGGCAAGGCTTTGGCAAAGAAGCTGGATGCAAAGAATTTAGGCGGTTACAGGTACACGGGTCTTGCTTCCTGTAAAAAGGGTTTTGCTTACATTGAAGGGGAAACATCTTCGGTTTATTTTTCCGGCATTAAAAAAGACGGCACTTTTGAAAAGCCAAAGAAGCTTTTTTCGCTAACAGGTCTTACGGGCATTTCCCTTTCCCCGGACGGAGAGTTTCTTGCGGTAAGCTACTACAGCTACAACAGCATGAACGTAAAGACAAAGGTTAAGCTCTACAATATGCAGACAAAGGCTTGGACCACCCTGGACGAAACAGGTCTCCGCGATGCAACGGTGCTTATTGCAAGGGGTGCAAGGGAAGGTAAGCCTGCTGAATACGCACTTGCGGCGGTAAAGGTTTGCGGTCAGAAAAGCTTTATAAAAACCTACCGTATAAAAGAAGATATGCTGTTAGAAGACAAAAGCATTGTCCTTCCAGAAAACCGGCCGGCCTTTTCTCTTTGCGGAGGAAGCAGGGGGAATTTAGCCTATCTTTGCAAAGACGGTCTTGAATGGAAAATCCAGAACCTTTTTGTTTACGGAAAAAACAGGGGCAGCGGAAGCGAATATTATCTTGGCAAAAATGTTGAACTAAGGGACCTTTCTTTTTACTACGGAAAAAAGACACCGTCAGGCCTTAGCCCAAGCGACTACCCTTCCGGGGAAGAAAGCCTTGTCTTTAGCCTTGCCATGCCCGGAACATTTCCCCGGCTTTGCATAACAGAAGCAGGAAGTGCATTTGTTATGCAGGAAGATATTTCCGGTGGAGTATACAGCCCGGTTTCTTTGGGAGAAAAGACAGTCTACAGCGCCCACTTTTACACGGACAGTAAGCTTCTTGAGATGAGGACGGAAGGCATTCCTCTTGCAAAGACAAATCTTGAGCGCAGGGACGCATTCGCAGAGGTAAGCTTACTTCATGGCAGAAAGAGGGATGCTCTTGGCAGCTTGGATGAAGAAGGCGGCAGTGAACCTAGCGATATTGGGCAGGGGGCAGAAGAAAGGCAGGATACGGCTCTTGGAACGGTTCAGGACAAGGAACTTGATAAGGAGACGGCTGATTTCTTGGCAGATGCAAAACCATACAAGAATATGTTCTCCAAAAAGCTTTCTGTACTACCCTTCTCCTACATTCCCCAGTACGACATAAACGGAAACCTTACCAATACAATCATCTTCCCGGGAATTATGGCTGTTTACGCTACCCCCTGGGACAACGAGCTTCTTTACCTAAGCACTGGATGGGACATATTTGGACGCTGTGGTGGAGTTTCTGCAAGGCTACAAGGCGGTTCAATGGCTCAGACACCGCTTTTTGTCTACACGGAGGCAGCTTCTTTTACATACGATGCAAGCGGGATAAGGCAGCTTTCAAACAGCATAAGCCTTAGCAATACGGTTCAGGTTGGAAATACAGGCTCTATTACCGCAATGGAACAAAACCTTCTGGTAGACGGCAAGCAGAGGGCAGCCCTTGATGACGACCTTGATTTTTCCATTTTTGTTGGCCAAGAGGAAGCAGGTGTTTTTACTTCCACAAAGCTTGACGATTCGGACAACCACAGCTTCTTTTCTGTACAGAACGCGCTTTCCCTTGAATATTCAAACATCCACAAAACAGGCGCAGGCTACTGGAACCGCTCCGGATTCAGCTTTAGTACGGTATACGCAAACAAATACATAAGGGACAAATCTGAAGACAGGAGGGACACCTACACAAACAGCCAGCTCTTCCCTTCTGCAACGGTCCGCATAGGAAGGCTTCTCCCAATAGACTGCAAGCAGGGGCTTACCTACAACCTTCCGACAGCACTTTCCGGCTCTATTTTTTACAACGCAACAAGTCTTTTTAGGGTTTCTGCGGAAAGCATATTATTTGCATCGGAAATTCAAAGGGGATTAAGACCAGTACCGCTCTACTTTAAGAGGTTCTCCATCTCTGCAGGATATTCTCTAAGGATGATTCACATAAACGACAACATGGAAATTTTTAGGCTTGCGGAGGCATTCAAGGAAGCAGACAGGGTCATGATAGAGGATGCACTTTCGCTTAACGCGTCCATCTACGACATGATAAACACGGGAGAACTTGCATCCCCTTCCATAATGCACAAGCTGACTCTTTCCTTTATATACCATCCGCACAGGCTAAGCGAGGATACGGACAAGTTTAAGCTTGGCGTCCGCTCCTCATTCTTCTTCTAACAGCTATTTTTTCTCTTTCTTGACTTTCTTTACACCGGATTTAATGGCCTTAAAGAGTTTTTCCATCTTTGCGTAGTCCTTAATTCCGGGGGCAGATTCAACACCGCTAGAAACATCCAGAAGTTCCGGGTTGAATTTCTGAATTATGTCTTTTACGTTCTTGGGGTCTATTCCGCCTGCAATCCAGAGCTTGGTCTTTTTGTTAACCTGCTCAACAAAACTTTCGCCAACCTGAATGCCTGTACCGCCAACCTGGTCACCGTCCTTTGCATCGATAAGGATTCTTGGCTCACCGAATGCGCTCATAACGTCTATCTGCTGAAGGTCTTCCACGCTTGTTATGTTAACAGCCGGATAGTGGGGTATTTCTGCAGGCGTTACCTTTTTTTTGCCGTCGTCAAGCTCTTCTGCCCTAAGGAATTCGTCTCCGCATCCGTGCAGCTGAATAAAGTCCAGTACACCGGAGTCTATAAGAGCGTAGGCTTCCTTTGCTTCGCTAGAGAATGGGTCTGTTATTACGCCAACAAGACGGACCTTTCCCCTAAGGCTTGAATTCTGAAGTTCTCCCGCAATCTTTGCAACCGTTGAACCGCCAACGTTCCTCTTGCTTTCGGCACAGAATACAAAACCAAGGAAGTCTGCACCAAGCTTTACTGCCTTTACCGCGTCCGGAGCAGATGTTATGCCGCAAATCTTAACAAAAGGCTTGGGCTTCTTTTCCATACGGCGGCGCAATGTTCCTGCGTATTCAAGCCACTTTTTGGAAGCGTCGTTTTCTTCTGCGTCTACAAATGCAGCTACCAGTGAACTTGCCATCTCCGGGTTTGAAGCGGCGGCTTCTCCCAACAGCATACCGGTAAAACCAAGGCTTCCTGCAAAGGCTGCGGCTTCCGGGGTTTTGATTCCGCTTTCAAAGACAACACGGGAACTTACACCGGAAATAATGCGGATTTCCCTTATCATTCCGGCTGGCTTAAGGAAGTCTATGCTAAAGTCGCTAAGGTCACGGGCATTTACTCCGCAAACAATGTAGCGGTTGTCCACTGCTTCCAAGAGCAGCTTGTACTTCTGCAAGTCTTCCGGCTGGCGCAGCTCCACAAAAGCGGTTATCTTTAGGAATGCACACTCGCGGGCCATTTCTATAAGCTTTTCCGTGTCCAGCATGCGGGCAATCAAAAGAACTGCATCTGCACCGCACTTGTATGCAATTTCCACTTCTTCCGGGTCAAAGAGAAAGTCTTTGCGGAGAACAGCCACGTTGCGGTTGCCTACTTCTTCGCAGACTGCAATCAAATCCTGAAGGGAACCCTTAAAATAGTTCTGTTCTGTTAAAACGGAAATTGCGCTTGCTCCTGCCTCTACGTACTTTCTGGCAAGATCTGCTGCATCCAGGTTTGGGGCAATGTCTCCCTTGCTTGGGGAAGCCCTCTTTATTTCCAGAATAGCGCCTTTGGAACCAAGGAAAGGTACTACACGCCTTGGCCTCTCCATTGGAATGTCCACACCGTAGTTAAAACTAAGGTTCCTTATATCCTGCTTGCGCTTTTGAACAATTTCTTCAATAATACCCATCTTTTTTTAGCCTTCTATTTTATAAATCGGCAAAAATGCCCAATCTATTTCCTTGCATTTGTAAAAAGTTATGATATAATTAAGTTAGTCTATTAAAGACAAACTTTTGGAGGAATCATGAGTCCCAGCACACCTCAGACAGAACCAGGCAAGAAGCCTAAAACAGAAGCAAAAAACCAAGATCCTCAAAAGGCTGTGCAGACACCCTCCGAAGACGATGCAAAAGCCCGCGCTGCAAAAATAGCGGCTAGAAAGGCAAGGGCAGCGGCCCTAATTGCTCAGGCAAACGCAACCTCTCCAAGGCGCATTACCGTCGTCTACGGTTCCATCCTTAAAAAGCAGAAAGAAGTGGACTCGTTTACAAAGGGTACCGTTATCCAGTTGGACCGCCAGCCAATAGAGTCGGCAGAAATCCTTGTGGACGGAAAACTCTTTGCAAAAGGCAAGCTTTCAAGCCAAAACGGCCACGCTTCCGTGCAGATAACAGAAATTGTAAAGAAATAGCCTTAAATTTGCAAGTGGTCAAACAATCTCAGTTGCTTTGCATAAGAATAAATCTGGAAAATTGATTTCGGGACAAACTTACGCCCGATTGGAGGGGCGGCGAAAGCCGTTACGAAGTAATGGAGCGGGAAGGGACCCGCAAAACCCTGGAAAGCGGGGATGGCCAACAAATTGCCAGCTTTTTTAAGAAAAACGTTTCCCCGGCATAAGAAATACCGTCCAAAAACTAAAAACCAAGCGTATTTTTTACATGGGACCTAAAGTCTGCCAGGGCTTCGTCCTTTGTTTTTTCTCCGTAGGCATAGGCAAAGACAGCTTCGTTCCAAAGGGATTCTATGGCTTGATCCGACCCCTGAACAAGGCTTTCTTTTGTCTTTTTTGACATTGCGCACAGTTCCGCATAGTGGTTCTGGCCGCCAAGGAAGGGTTCCTTAAAGGTGTTTTTTATTTCGTCCTGGGTGTGGATGTTTGCAACTATGTCTCCCGTCATTCTGGCATAACCGCTGCAAAAATCGTCGTCGCTAACAAGGTAGCGTATCATTTCTTTTACCGCTTCGGGATTTTTTGTGCCTTTATAAGCGGCAAGCCAAGTTCTTCCGCAGTCGTAGTGTACAGGCCCCGCAACCATACCCCAGTCACCGGCTGTTTCTCCTGCATTTGCCTTTAAGACTGAATGGAGTCCCCAGGCTGGAAGGAAGTAGCAGAAAATTTGGGCTTTTTTACCGGCGCTGTCCGTAAGAGTGTCGTTCATTCCGGCAAACCAGCCTTCTGACCACTGCTGAACACCTGCATCGTAGTGTTTTACGTGCATTGTGCGGCACATTTCCATGTAAGACTGCATGGCAGGGTCTATGAAAAGGTTTCCGTTCGTAACCCAGTGGACTTTTCTTAAGCCTTTGTAGGGCATGAACAAATCTTGCGAAGAGGAGACTATGTAGACAGTTCCGTATGACTTTTCGTTTATGAGCTTTGCGGCATCCAAAAAAGACGGTATGTCCTTAAGGTGCTGCTGAACCATTTCCGGGTCGTCCGAACCAAAGAAACGCTTGGCAAGACTTCTTCTGTAGAATACGGCTCCGGGGAAGACCTGCCAGCTCATGCCGTAGACATGTTCGTCGTAGGTTCCAACCTGAACCGGGTAAGTGTCCATCTTGTCTTTTACCTGTTCGTAGATGTCGTCCAGTGGCAAAAGGAATTCCGCACCTTCTTCTATGTACTTGCGGACAAATGAAACGTCCAGAGCAAAGACGTCGGGTGCTCCGCTTCCTCCGCAGTCCAATGCCCGGTCAAGCTTTGAGGGGAACTGGTCTACCGGGGTAAGGGAATAGTCTATCTGTACGCCGGGATGCCTTGCCTTGTAGCCAAAAGAGGGAGCGTCTATCATGTTGCCAAGTTCGCTTGAATATGACCAGACGACGATTTTTTTCTCGGGATTTTTGCTTTCGGATGAATTTGACTTGCCGCTGCAACCAAGCAAAGCTAGAGCCGCAGAACACAAAAGGGCAGCTGAATAATACTTTTTCATTTTAATAAACTCCATGACTTTTTTGGGCTGCAAAAGAGCCTAGTTCCAGAGCCAGGGGGCATACCTTCATATTTTAAGATATTTTTAGTCACATTGTAGCGACCGCCATGACTCTTGGACAAAAAAGTTTCCAATGGATATATTATCCGCGCATAGACAAGCGTCTGTCAAGGTTTTTGGGCTGGGCAAATGGTTAAAATATTTCGGAAAACTGTCTATTTTTTGGTGGGAGTTGCGTTTTTGAGGCTCTTGTCTAACAAACAAGCTTGTCTTAGCAGAGTAATTGGCAGAAGTAATGGGACTCCGCTAACCGTTAATCTTGCCGAAGCAGACCAAATCACTCCGCTAAGTCGCCCGCAACGAAGCTCCGCTAACCGATAATCTTGTAGAAACAGACCAAATCACTCCGCTAAGTCGCCAGCAACGAAGCTCCGCCCCAAATCCACCCCTAAGCCGCGCCAGCAACCGGAGAAGGCCCATTGCTTTCCATGCGGATCTGCTCA
>JAGACC010000308.1 GCA_017614295.1 Treponema sp. | reverse complement strand
AACCGATCTGTTGCTGAATATGTTTCTTGCGGTTCCCCAAAGTCTAGCAGTGAAGGTAAGGTGCCTCTCGTTCCGGGTGGATGCCTTTTCTTTTCGTTCAACATTGCGCCTTCTGCCCAGGAGCTTGCATCTTTTATTGATTCAATACATGACTATTGCAGGAAGTGGAATTTGCTTCCTCCATATCTTGCACTTGACCAGGAGGGTGGCTATGTTTCGCGCCTTTCCGATATTGCAAGCCGTCTGCCTTCCCAAAAGACTGTTGCAAAAAGAATTTCTGCTTCCAAAGCCTTTGAGCTGTACAGTATTCAGGCTAAGCAGCTGGCATCCCTTGGCTTTAACATGAACCTTGCTCCGGTTGCAGAGGCGGAAACAATCCTTAACCGTGACATGCTGCAGACCCGCACTTTTGGTCCTGCGGTAGAAACATCAGTCTATTCCGCTGCATGCGTACGTGCCTATGAGCAAAACGGAATCGCTACGGTTTTAAAGCATTTTCCAGGCAACGCTAATACCGATCCCCATACAGGTTTACCGGAAATCGTATGCGACGACAGCGAGCTTGATGCGCTATACCTTTCTCCCTTTGCCTTTATCCTTACGGCTAGGCCTTCTTGTGTCCTTATGTCTCACGCAAGGCTTTCTGGCGGTATTACCGTGGACGGTTCCGAGAAGGATTCAGGGATTACACGCGACCCAAAGACTCCAGCCTGCCTTAGTTCCTTCTGGGTTGACGGCGTGCTAAAAAATCGCATGGGCTTTACGGGGCTTGTGATGAGCGACGACATTTTTATGGGTGCCCTTGCAGAAAACGGTTTTCCTCCGGAAGATGCCGCTGTTCAGGCAATAGAGGCTGGCGTTCACGTAATCATGCTTAGCGAAAAGAAATTTGCCGGTGTTGCCAGGGGTTTGCTTAGACATGCTTCTGAGGACAAGGAATTTGCAAAAAAGCTTAGGGCGGCGGAAAAAAAGGTCCTTGAGTACAAGATAAACTGCGGTCTCCTGGAAGTAAAAAAAGACGGAGCTTCGTATAAAATCTGCCTGCCTTCTGCGGAAAAGAATTCTACCGGTTTAAAAAGCCGCATAGATGAATTTAACGCCTTTAAGGAAAAGGGCAGGGCTTTCTTTAAAAAATACTTTGTTGCGGGGGAGCCTTGATGAAGCAGTCTCTTAAGAAAGAAAAGCTTTTGGGAGGGGAAGGCTTTGACTCCTACTACGGGAATCTCTTTACTGGCCGCTGGAATGCGCTAAAGACTTCCCTTTCCGGTGAAGTGCGCTATCTTGAGCTTGGACTTGGCGGAACAAAACCCTATTTCCTGGACCCTGCGAGTGTATGCTCTGCACTTTGCCTAGACACTTCCAGTGAGGAGGGTAGTGACGGTGACTTTTGCATTGCAGACCTTTGTGCCGCTCCCGGAGGAAAGACCCTTGTCTTAGCCTCTTGCATGGAAAAAGACTCCCAGCTTTATTCAAACGAACGCTCTCCTGCCCGAAAAAAGAGGCTGGACCTTGTGGTGCAGGAAACTCTTTGCGCCGAACTTTCAAGCCGTGTTCACACTTCATGCTCGGACGCATCTCTTTGGGGACGGAAGGAAAAAAAATCCTTGCCCGGTTTTCCGGAAGAGTTTGACGCAATCTTCCTTGACGCACCCTGTTCAAGCGAGAGGCACGTTCTTTCCGACAAAAAATACTTGGACATCTGGTCTCCTGCAAGAATAAAGGGACTTTCTGTTGAACAGTGGGCCCTTCTTTCTAGCGCATGGAGGATTCTAAAGCAAGGCGGCTATCTTGTCTACGCAACATGCGCTCTTAATCCCCAGGAAAACGACGGCGTTGTGATGAGGCTAAAGAAAAAGTTCCCTGATGCAAGCTTTCTTTCCCAGGAAGAAGTGGCTAGGATATTCAGCAGGAACTTGGAAAAGCTTTTGCCACAGGTAAAGATGGGCGAATGCGGATTTTCCCTTGAAGAGCTTTTTTCCCGTGCGGAAAGGACGGAACTTGGTTTTCACATCCTGCCGGACACTGCTTTTGGATGCGGCCCCCTGTATTTTTGCTGCATAAAAAAGGAAAATGAGCCGTTACATATCTTGTAAAATATCTTTTTTTGTTTTAGAATTAAAGTATTGTTAGGGAAAAGTATATGTTAAATGATGGCAGCTATGATCAAAAACTTCAACAGATAGCGCTAATAGAAAAGCGGCTTAGCGAAATAAAGGACGAAGACATCCTTTTGGAAAACATTCTTGTGGCAGCCTGCGAGATTGTTAATGCTGATGCCGGGTCAATATATTCTTTTGATGAAACTTCATCAGACCTTACAATCCGTTACAGCGTGAACAAGACCCTTCAGAACCGTCTTGCTTCTGGGGAAAAGCTTCCGTATTCATCATTTAAGATGACGGCTACCTCCCAGTCAATTTCCGGTTACTGCGCACTCAACAAGGCTGTCATAAACATTCCGGACGTCTACAACATGGACGAATTCCTTGATGCGGAAAAGACTAAGCCCAGACCCTACAACTTTAGCAAAATCAGCGACCAGGTAACCTCTTACCGCACAAAGTCAATGCTTACCTATCCGCTTTCCATGACGAACGGAAGGGTGCTTGGCGTACTTCAGATAATCAATGCGGCTGACCGTGACGGAAACATAATTCCCTTTGACACCGATGCCGAATTCTACATCTCTCATTTTGCATCTTCACTTGGACAGGTTTACGAGTATGCCTACCTTACAAAGCAGCTCATAGAACGCTTGGTCCGCATGGCTGGCTATAGGGATCCAAAGGAAACTGGTGCCCACGTAGAAAGGGTTTCCCGCTTTTCCGTTGAAATTTACGACCGCTATGCCTCAAACAAGAACATTCCCAAGAAAGAGCGCGATAAGTTCCGCGATACTCTTAAGCTTGCCGCAAAGTGCCATGATGTTGGAAAAGTCGCAATTCCGGACATAATACTAAAGAAAAACGGCCCCCTTACGGACGAAGAAAGGTCTATAATGAAGGGACACACCTGCATTGGAGCCCAGATCTTTACCCCTGTGGAAAGCGAACTTGACGCAATGGCAAGGGACGTATGCCTTCACCACCATGACCGCTGGGACGGAGACGCAAAGGGCTATCCCGGACGCTTTGAGGACTACATGTCTTTTGAACCGGGTTCACCAGTTCCACCGGTAACACAGATATTCAAGGGCGAAGACATTCCGCTTGCAGCAAGAATCGTAGCAGTAGCGGATGTTTATGACGCACTTCGCCACATGAGGTCTTACAAGAAAGAGTGGACTGCCGACATGACTTTTGAAGAGATTCAGAATGAGCGCGGAAAGCAGTTTGACCCGGAGCTTGTTGATGCCTTTGTCCAGATAAGGAACCGCCTTGAGGCCATCAACAAGAGCCTTACCCCGGAAGAATAGCTTCTTTTACTGCCTCTTCATAGCAACGCCGTCCACCGTGCACTTGCCGTTCTCTATGTCTATGGAGTAGGCCTTTCCGTCAGTGGTAAGCACGACTATTCCGTTGTCAAAGTTGCCGGAATCCATTACGTAGGTAAAAGTTCCCGTGTAGTCCTGTCCTTCTTCCACAAAGTAGATTTTTCCGCTCTGGTCAGTGTAGAAAAACAGCTGGTATATTCCGCTTCCCCCCGTGTTTTTAAACGAGGCTGCGATTTTTTTGGCCGACTGAGCCCAAATGGAAGCTGCAAAGAGGAAAACTGCAAGCAAGAAAACGATTGGCCGCATGAATTTTTTCATACAAGTACCTCCTCCCGGAAACTGAATTTTGCTGAAAATTTACTGGATTCTAAGTCCATTTTACCCGCAGAATAAAACAGGTGTCAACTTTAAAATATTCTTTTGTCGGGAATGTTACACAAAAAGGCCGTCTTCTTTGTTTAGCTTTTCAAGAACCCTGTCCATGCAGCAGGCAAAGTCATGGGCTTCTTTTTTACCGTAGGAAGTTTTTTTGCCGCCGGTGCTTATCCCAAGGTTTGCCCACTGAATGCTAAGCTCGCGTTCCTTTAGCATTGTGTCCACGTTTTCCCTGTTGAATTCCACACCGCGGTCGTTTATTGCAGCCACGCCTTTTTCTACCAGCCTTTTGGCAAGGGGAATGTCCCTGGTAGCCACAAGGTCTCCGGTTTTTGCATTTTCCGCAATAAAGTCATCCGCGGCACCGGGAGTGTTGGGGCAGACCTGCATTGTAAAAAGAGGGCTTTCCACTCCAAAGGGAATCTGGCGGTTTGCAACAAAGGTAAGTGGAATTTCCCTGCGCTTTGCAGCCTTAAGAAGTGTTTTCTTTGCCGGGGCAGGGAAGGAGTCTGCGTCTACCCAGATGTGCATTTTTGTTGAGGGGGAATTTTGGCTATTCTGCTGAACTTCCATCGCCATCCAGCACTTCGTCGATTTTTTCTATCATTTCCATGGCGATTCTTTCCGCTTCGTCATCATGGATTACCTTGTCGTATGAATAGTTCTGCTTCTTAGACTTGTAAAGCTCGTCCACAAGGGTTAGCCCTGCCAGAATGCTTGTCTGCAAAGGATCGTCCACCCGAGCGGAGTCTTGGATTGCGTCCGTTATCTGCCTGTAGTAGGAAAGTAATTTCTTGAGGTATTCGTCATTTTCATTAGCCTGAACTGCAAAAGAAGCACCTAGTACATCAATACGAAGTTTTCCCATGGCAATCTCCGCTAATGTTAAAATATGTCAAATTCTGAATTTATAGAATTTTTCTGTTCTGAAGGATTCTGTTCTTCTGAATTCTGCTCTTCACCAAAAAGAGACACGTCTTCGTTGGATTCTGGTCTTTCCATAGAAGAACTCTGGTGAACATAGGCTTCTGCTGCGTTGTGGAGTCCCTGCTGCTGGGCCGGGTCGTTGCTGCGCATTGCCTCTGATTCCTGCTCAATAAGGTCTGTTTCACCTTCATTGGAAGAACCGTTTTCTTTACCCGCGGAAGAGTAATCAACCACGTTTTCTTCTTCTTCCGCTTCTGATTCAACCTGTTCCTGTGAAGGGGAATCTGGCTGCTGGGCGGAAGATGAATCCTGTACGGCGGAACCGCTGTTCAGAATGGAATTTTCCACAATGTCCAACTGGTTCAGCGCGTGCAGGATAGTAGACTCGATCTTGTCCTGTTCAGATTCAAGTGTAGAAACAAACTCCGTTTTGTCAGTCAACGCTTTTGTAAGCTCTGTGCATTTGCTACGCAAAGCATCGTTGTCTGCCTTAAGCTGTTCAATCTCGGATGTAAGCCCCTTGATTTTTTCTACAGCTGTCTCTACTTTCTTCTGCAATAACAAAACTTGATCGAGTGTAATCATAAACTGCTCCTAAAAAGCTTAGGCTTCTAAGGCTTTCTTTGCTACTTCGATTACAGCCTTGAATGCTGCAGGATCTTCGATAGCCATGTTGCTCAAAGCCTTGCGGTTAAGAGTAACTCCAGCCTTTGCAAGACCGTTGATAAAGCGGCTGTAAGAAAGACCTTCATCGCGTACTGCTGCGTTAATACGAGCAATCCACAGTGAGCGGTACTGTCTCTTCTTTTCCTTGCGTCCTGAATACGCATGGTCGAGTGCCTTTACAACAGCGTCTTTAGCGGCCTTGTAGTTTGATTTTCTGTCGCCGTAAAAGCCCTTAGCAAGCTTTAAGATTTTTGCACGGTGGTTTTTTCTTTTTGAACCATCAACTGCTCTTGACATAAATATCTCCTAAAGATTAATGCATCAACCGTACGGAAGCTGCTGTTTGCGGATTCTTCTTGCTGAGTCTTCAGAAAGAATTCCAGCGTGGCGCAAGTTTCTCTTGCGTTTAGGTGATCTCTTTGTCAGGATGTGGCGAAGATTCATCTTCTTGTACTTTACCTTACCAGAACCTGTAAGGTGAAACCTCTTTGCTGAGGATTTCTTTGTCTTCATCTTAGGCATAACTAAAACCTCTACTTTTTGACTTTTGAGCTGAGCGTCATAGACATAAACTTTCCGTCCATTGCGGGAGCTTTTTCTATGGCGAACGAGCCGGGGGTAAGTCTCTTTTCAACCTCTTTTAGGACGTCAAATCCGAGTTCTGTGTGGGCAAGTTCCCTTCCGCGGAAACGGATGGTTACTTTTACCTTGTCGCCCTCGTCTAAGAATTCCTGTACATGCTTGGCCTTTGTGTCAAGGTCGCCTGAGCCGATTTTTGGCTGCATGCGAATTTCCTTTAACTTGAGCACCTTCTGGTTTTTCTTGGAGTCACGGAGTTTTTTCTCCTGTTCAAACCTGTACTTACCAAAGTCCAGTATCTTGCAAACCGGCGGATTAGCGTTGGGAGAGACTTCAACAAGATCCAAATCCCTGTCTCTTGCCATTTTGAGGGCTTCCAGCGTAGGTACAATGCCCTTCTGTTCACCTTCATCATCAATGAGCCTGATTTCGCGCACACGAATTTGTTCGTTTACGCGCATTCCCTTATTGTCTGCCAACGATCCTCCTACGTGTCCGAAGACACTTGTAATAGCATATAGAGCATTTTAGCAGAAAATAGGGAACTTTGTCTAGTCTAGGTCCTGTTTTTTTATGTTTTTTATAAGAAATAATGCGAGTGCAAGGCCTGCGTATGCGAGTGAAAGTGCGTACAAGAAGACGGACTCTCCGTTAAAGTACCTGTATGTCTCCAAAAGCGGGGGAACAATGCCTGCTCCTACGGAAAGAATTGCGGCTGCTATGCCAAGAGCTATGCGCATTGACTTTTTTGCGGATGCTGCAAAGCGGAAGAATACGCTGGTCAAGAGGCTGAATCCTACGAAGAGGAGAGGCTTATATAATAGAAGAAACTTTGAGTGCCTTTCCATAGAGGAAATAATCTCGTAGGGAATGAATACTGCGTAGAACATTGCAAGGAAGACAAAGAAAGATGCTGCCTTGTAGTTTGCGTCGTCCTTGATAAGGGCAAAGTGGAGTATTCCAAGAATGAGTGCCGGGAGCAGAATGTTGTTCAGGAAGATTTCCGTAAAATTCTGACCCACAGAAGCTATCCAGAGGTGGTGCGAATAAATAAAGAATTCCTTTATGCAGCAAATTACCGTGGCAATCAAAAGGGCTGCAACTGCCTGTGGAACAAAGTTTCTGAATGTATAGTTTTTGTCAAGAGCGACAACTGTGCCTACAAAAAGCGGAATTATTAAAATCAAAAATAAATACATGACGCTACGATAGCATAAAAATTAAATTTGTTCAACTCTGTGCAAATACAAGGGGGAAAGCCTTCCCCTCGCGCCCACTTCGTTGGTCGCTACCCCTTCTCCTAGGGGGAGTCCCCCTAAGACCCCCTTATGTCAAGTGAAGAGTGAAAAGTAAAGCTGTAGAATATGGATGAAAAAGCCAGATTACGTTATCTTATGGGGTATACACATATTTATAGACGTAGAACTTTGCGCTGTTATGAGGTTTTCCGTCGTTAACATGGATGTCATTTTTTGCGTCTTGATCACCGGATTCTCCTCCCAGTACAGCGTCAATGTCTGAATAATCCCCATTGAAAGACCATGAATGAACGGTTTCTTCTCCTGCGAGCCTGACCTCTGTTTGAACATTTACATGATTGTCTGAAATGCCTGTTATTTTTAGCGTGCAGTAACGGCCTGCAGTTGTTAGGACTACATATTCTGTTCCAATCATGTGAATCCATTGCCATGCACCGCCTTCTGTTCCAAGGTTTATTATGTAGTCGGCAGATGTTCTTGTCTCTGTACTTGCGATTAGTGTTTGCATGTCGCTAAAGGTTAGGCTTGATATGTTGTCTTTCCAGATATTTCCATAGGCGTTTATTGTATAGGTTGAATCGGAAAGTGCAAACTTTGTTCTGTTTGCGGCAGTTAATCCGTAAGAGCCTTGTGAAAGGACACTTGTATTCAGTGTGCAGCTTTCTGGTGTAATTGTTGCGGCTGGAGTTGTTGCGGTTATGCTGTCGGTTATTTCTATTGTACGTCCTGCAACCAGATAGACGTCGTTGGAAGGTGCGACTCTTGCATTTCCTTTCATTTGGAAAGTGGCACTTCCGTTTACGTATACGCCAGAGCCATTGATGCCAGCTTTTACTGTGTTGCCGGTGATTGTTCCGCCAGCCATTTCAACAGTACCTGCCGCATAGACACCTCCGCCACCGTACTCAGCTGTGGCAGTTGAAGAGGTTGCAGCGGAGTTACCGCTTATGGTTCCGTCATACATCGTGAATGTTCCTACTACGTTGTACACACCTCCACCATAATATGTAGACTCGTTTCCACTTATGGTACCGTTATACATATCGAATGTTGCTCTGTTCATAACGCCAGCTCCAGCAAAGACTCTGTTTGAGCCTGATTGTACCCCATTCCCGCTGATTGTGCCGTTGTTCATTGTGAATGTTCCGCTGTCGTTGTAAACACCGCTGCCTCCATCCATCGCTTTGTTGGTGCTTATAGTACCGTCATTCATTGTGAATGTTCCTTTGTTGTAGACACCGCCACCATCACCGCCAATTTGGTTTCTTCCAGAGCCTGTTATTCTTGCCAGGTTCCCGCTGATTGTTCCCCCATTCATGGTAAAGGTTCCTTCGTTGTACACACCGCCACCGTGGGTAGCCCTGTTGCTTGTGTTGCCCGAGATTGAACTTCCGCTTTCCATTGTAAGGCTTCCGCTTGTAGCAACGTAGACGCATAGGCCTTTGTAGACAGTGTTGCTGGCGATTGTGCTGGGAACGCCTCCTCCTGTAAGGGTTACGCTTTTTATGGTTACGTTTGTACCGTCAGATATGTACAGTACGCGCCCCTTGCTGTTTGCATTTATTGTGGCACTGCTTCCTTCCCCTATGATTGCAAGGTTGCCGACTGTGCTATCTACTTTTATAAATGCCTCATCGGTAATTGCTGTGGCTGTGAGTGTTCCAGTAACGTGCAGTTCCCATGGTGTGTCTGCGCTTATTTCGCTTGACCTGATGCCTTTTGCTGCGACTTCCTTTAAGCGTGCCATGGCTTTTTCTATTGTGCCAAATGGGTGTTCTGTGGTTCCGTTTGCACTTGCGTCGTTACCACTTGAGGAAACATATATTTTTCTGTAGACAAAGGTTTCTACGCATGCATTTGTTACGCTAAAGCTTGTTCCAATATGAGGGGCTGTGCTGCTTGTCCATCCGTTAGTTGTAAGTCCGGGGAAGACAGTAACGTATTCGGTGCAAGAGTAAATTGGAGTAAATCCATTGGCAAAGCTTTCGGCTGATGTGTAAAATTTTAGGGTAAGCGCGTATGTACCCGTAGAAACGGAAGGTACGGCTATGGAAAATGAAGAGTTTGTGTTGTTGCCAGAATCTGTAATGCCTCCGCTGAATTCCCATGTGCAGTAGCCTATTCCGCTGCCTGACGTCCAACTTATGGGGATGTCTATGTTTCCTGTGCCGTTTGGAATTCCCATGTCAAGGCTTGTGTTTGCTTGCGGGTTTGACTTGGAAAGTGTTATGGGCTTGGTTTCGCTTTGCATTACGCAGGTTCCGTCGCCTGTGTTTGCGTATGCGGTTATTTGCCAGGTGCCTGCGGCTAAGTCTGTAAATTCGTAGGTTTTACCGTCTTCTGATATGGTTGTTGCTCTTTGGCCGTCGGAGTCTCTTACTGCTTCTACTGTGTATATAAGACCGGATAGGTTTGGTATGGCGTTGCGGGAGTTGGTGGATGGTGTTAAGAGTTGTGATGGGGCTGCGTCTGAACTTGGCATGGAAAAGCTTCCGCTAAGGGTGTACCTTTCTTCTGAGGAAGAAGAGTCTGGGGCGGATGGAGATACAAGGCCTGAGCATGAAAAGAAAAGCAAAGGAGCGAGTGTTGCTGCAGTAGCCATTAGTAATGTAAGGACACTTTTTT
>JAGACC010000307.1 GCA_017614295.1 Treponema sp. | reverse complement strand
TTGTATCCTTGTCTTTTAGGAATGAGGTGGAGGCAATAACATCTTCCCTTACACTTTGAATTTTATACTTTCCGTCAGAAAAGTTTTCCCTCTGAAGCGGAGGAAGGGATGTGTGGTTAGTTCTTATGGATTCAAATTTGCACTGTATGTTCATGGACTTAAGGCGTTTTGCCCTTAGGTCTATAATATTCCTGAACATCTGGGTAACATCGTTCTGGACTTCCGGATTCTCTTTGCCGGATTCAGTAAGGAGAAAATCTGCATAGTCTTTGCGGAACTTTCCAAACAAGTCGTTTGCAGGTAGGCCACCCTTGTCAACTTGAAGCCTGTTATTTTTTTCCAGGTTGTACTTCTTTTTGTATTCGCCGAATGTGACTGTAAAGATAATAAATGCAGGAATAAGAAACAAGAGGCCGAATATGGGCATACATATCTTTGCCATAAGGGAAAATTCCTTCCAGCAAGTTATAGGAGTTTCTATCATCATTACTCCGCAAACAAAAAGAATGCCGCTAAGCAAAAACATTTTTACAAAGTCCTTATCCATTATGCACACTCCAAAAATGTATATTATAGAAGCAATTTCGATTTTTTGGCAGTCATACAATCTTCTAAAGCAGATTACCGGGTCAAGCCCGACAATGACACGCTTCTTACCTGACGATATGCACTTATTGCAAAAAAAAAAGCGAAAATAAGTCTATAACAATATCGTAACACATAATGCAGAAAAAACAAATGTAAAAAACGCGCAAGGGATTGGAGCACCGCCGCAGGCGTTCCGAACTCGCAGCGCAGCTTCGAGCGAGGAATGGAGCGATAGCGGAAGTGCGGAAAGCCCGGTGGCAGCTTGCTGACATGCGCCCGGAAGAAAATTAAAGTTAAAATGAATTTATGCCGATAATGGAAAGGGGGTATTATGGCCGAAAAAACAAAAAAAAGCGCGGCTGAGGCCTTTAGCGAATTTACAAAGATTTTTAAACGATCACCTCAGTCCAGGGACAATTCAAAGCAGAATATTTTTTACCCGGATGAACTTTTGCAGAAGAAAATTAACGCGAGGGAAGAAGACTACAAGGTTACGGTTATTTCTGCCTACAAGAAGTACCTTAATCCCTACAAGACTTTGGGAAAGACCCAGGCTGCCCAGTCTATCGACAACGACGAAAAGAACCTCTTAAAGGCATACGCCCTCTTTAAGGCTGTGCACGAGGCTAACGCGGAGATTGGGGACCTTAACACTTTTGCGGACGTAAAATACATCCATTCGCCGCTAACGCAGAGGGATTGCTACACGGTTGGCGGGGAATTCATATACCTTCAGAGCTGGCTAATTTATTCGCAGAACATTAGGGATTTTGTTCCAAACCTGGTGGAGATTCAGGAAAAGCTTGGAACTTTTTATGCCCTGGAATTTGTTCCTGCAAAGAATTATTCTTTTAACTTTCAGGACAAGGAAGTGCTTGGAATTATTCAGGGTGCTTACCACAGCTAGGTCTTTGCAAAGGGCTTTAAAATGAAGATACGAAGGCACTATATCTTTTCCGGCATGGTTCAAGGTGTGGGCTTTAGGTGGCGGTCCGAACAAATTGCCAAGATGCTGGGAATTAGCGGCTGGGTTCGCAACAGGAGCGATGGCCGCGTAGAAATGGAGGCTCAGGCGGAGGAAGAGGTGCTGGACAATATGCTTAACCTTTTGGAAAGGCAAAGCTTTATCCAGATTGACGGTATTGAATCCTCCGACATTCCGGTGGAAACAAAGTCTTATTATTTTTCCGTGCGCTATTAGTTTTTTGTTAGACTTTTGTGTCTAAAAGTGTTAGCCCTGCTTTCCGGAGAGAAGCTTGTTAAGGTCGTCCTGGGAGAGGGTTAGCCCTTCCGGGGTTGCTCCGCTTTCGTTCCTGGTGTTGTCGCTTCTTACGTCTGCCAAGATGCGATTTTTTTCTTCTTCCGTAAGCTTGTCTGTATCTGCCATATTCTATCTCCTTATATAGATTATCGGGTCTCCTCTAAACTAAGTTTCCGGCAGGTCCGATAATGACGTATTTCTATTTGCTTGTGGCTATCCAACGGCCGTCCCAGTCGCTTTCTGGTGGGGTCTTGATGAATTCGCCGCATTTTTCAAGATAATTCTTAGCCGCAGGATCGGAATCTGCTATGCTTTGGAAAAGTTTGCTTGCTTTTGCAAAGTTTGCGCTGTAGAATTCCTTTAGGGCTTCTGCAAATGTTTCCAGTTCCTTTTCCCTCTTTGCAAAGACGGTGGGAGACATTGGCTCAAAGACCGTTACCGCTTCTTTTTTGCCAACAACCTGAAGCTTTGCAAGTTCCCTGAACTTTAGCTTTGTACCGTGCTCTACCGCTGCATTTTTTGTTTCTGCAGAACACATGGTGTAGGTTCCAAAGGATTTGTTCTGTCCTTCCAGCCTTGCCGCAAGATTTACCGAGTCGCCAAGCATTGTATAGTTGAACCTCATGCGGGATCCCATGTTTCCTACTACGGCATATCCCGTGTTAAGACCTATGCGCTGCTTTACGCTCTTATGGGAAATCTTAACGAGTTCCTCCTGCATTTGCTCCAGCCTTTCCTGGCAACTGATGGCCGCTTCCACTGCCCTAAGAGCGTGGTCTTCCTGGTCGGTTGGTGCGTTCCAAAAGGCGATTATTGCATCACCTTCGTACTTGTCTATTGTTCCTCCGCTGCTCATTATAACATCGGACATTTCGCTTGTGTATTCATTTAAAAATGCTGTAAGTTCCGCTGGGTCCAAGCCTTCGCTTATGCTGGTAAAGCCCTGTACGTCGGAAAAATAGCATGTTATCTGCTTGCGCTCTCCACCAAGTTTTAGCTTTGCGGGGTCTGCAACAAGCTCGTCTATAACTACCGGGCTAAGGTACTGGCTGAATGCTGTCTTTATGTACTTCTTTTGCCTACCCTCTGAAAAATATCCGGCGGCGGTTGAAGATGCAAAAGAAAGGATGAATGCTGCTACAGGGGCAACAAGGGCAATCCATATTCCGCTGGCAAATAGGGCGTAGCATACGGCAACGTAAAGGACAAGCGGAAAGACAAGGCCAAGTGCTGTTAGGGCAAAGGCTGCGCTTCTTTTCTTTACTGCGGAAATTAGCAGTATGAAGGAGGAACCAAGGAAAGCCATTACTGCCGTTAAGATGGATGTTGTAACGGGAGTGTTTGCGTCTTTTATCTGGTTGCCGTTAAGAAGCGTGTCCAGCAAAGAAACGTGAACTCCCATTCCGGGGTACATCTGGGAAACCGGTGTGCTGCATATATCAAAGAGGCCTGGGGCGTATACTCCAACAAAGACAGACATGTCTTCAAAGTCTTCCGGGGAAAGGAGGTCGCTTTCTTCTTCCTCATCAGCTTCTTCTGCGTTAGAGTTTGCGTCAGAGTCCTGTCCTACTGCAGCCCTGTAGCTTTGCAAAATCTGCATTGCGCTATAGGGAATGTAGTCGTTCAAAGTTTTTGTAAAGCGGAGGTTTACCGTCTCTCCTGCTTCGATTTTTTTCCTTAGGTCATCCCTTGTGGCTTCCCCTGCTGCAACAAGCGGTGCCGTTCCAAGCTGGGGAAAAGTGTCGCCGTTAAGAACAAAGCCGTAGCGGTTGCGCCTTACCACGGTGTCGAAGTCCCTTACGCTAACAACGCTAGAAAGTATTCCTGCAGATTCGCGGAGTTCCGGTATTGGATAGACCGCACGAACATTATCCGGATCGTCTTCCAGAAAGTGAACCGCAAGTGCCGTCCTTCCAAATTCCCTGTTTGCGCTCGCAAAGGATTCGTCGTCTTCTTTACCATAGACAGAAGGTTCCGTGTACATCA
>JAGACC010000306.1 GCA_017614295.1 Treponema sp. | reverse complement strand
GAAAGCAGGTGCAAAGGTTTCAGGACCTATTCCGCTTCCAACCAGAGTAAATAAGGTAACAGTTCTTCGTTCACCATTCGTTAACAAGAAGTCACGTGAACAGTTTGAAATGAGAACACATAAGCGCCTTATAGACATTTTTGAACCTTCTTCAGAAGTAATGGATTCACTTATGAAGCTGGAACTGCCTGCAGGTGTTGACGTAGAAATTAAACAGTAAAATGAATGAGTCCGCCTTGTGGCGAGATTCTTCGACGGGTATAGCCCGTAAATAAACGGTAACGGTCCCCAAAAGCGGGGATGGCGGCCGAAGGAAGCAATGCCGGAAAGGTAACTTCCATACAGGAGATTCAGATGAAAGGTCTGATTGCAAAGAAAGTGGGAATGACCCAGGTATTCGACGAAAACGGAAACCTTACACCGGTGACTGTAATCCGCGTTGAACCAAACACAGTTGTTGCCACAAAGACAGAGGAAAAGTGCGGCTACAATGCTGTTGTACTTGGTCTTGAAGATCTCAAGGCTTCAAAAGTTACAAAGCCATACGCAAAGCAGTTTCCTGAAAATGTTACACCTAAGCGCCATCTTAAGGAATTCCGCGATTTTGACGGAGATGTAAAAGTAGGCGACCAGATTGGTGTAGAGTTATTCAATTCAATTCGTTTCATTGACGTAACCGCTACTTCAAAAGGTAAAGGTTTCCAGGGTGTTATGAAGAGATGGGGATTCCATGGTGGACGTGCTACCCATGGTTCAAAGTTCCATCGTGAACCCGGAGGAACCGGAAATTGTACGACACCGGGTCACACATTCAAGAATACAAAGCTCCCGGGACGTATGGGTTTTGATCGTGTTACAGTACAGAACCTCAAGGTTATTAAAGTTGACCCTGAGCTCAATGTTTTGATGGTTCGTGGTGCAGTTCCTGGTGTTAAAGACAGCACTCTTATCGTTAAGGCTGCGGTTAAGAAATAAGGTCGAGGGAATAAGATGGAAAAGAAAGTTTATTCAATCGATGGTAAAGAACTCAGGACTATCAATCTTGATGATAAAGTTTTCGGTCTCCCAGTGAACGAAGACGTTATCTATTATGCCATTACAAACGAGTTAGCAAATAAGCGTGTCGGAACAGCATGTACAAAAACACGTGCAGAAGTTCATGGCTCAAACGCTAAGCCCTATAAGCAGAAGGGAACAGGTAACGCACGCCGCGGTGACAAGAAGTCTCCGATTATGGTTGGCGGTGGTACAATCTTTGGACCTAAACCTCGTGATTACAGCTATTCCATTCCTAAGAAGGAAAAGCGTCTTGCTATGAAGACAATTCTTAGTCTTCAGGCTCAGGCAGACAGGCTTACTGTTGTAGAAGATTTTACTATCGAAAGTGGAAAGACAAAGGATTTGGTTAAGATTCTTAAGAATTTTACCAAAGGTGAACGCACTGTAATCCTTCTTAAGGATGATGACAAGCTCATCAAGCAGGCTGGAAGAAACCTTCCAAACGTTTACTTCCTTTCATACAACCGCCTCCGTGCACATGACCTCTTCTACGGAAGAAAAGTTATCATGCTCGAAGGTGCTGCAAAGAATCTTTCTGATTTCTATGCTGAGGAGGCTGAATAATGAATTTCGAAGATGTTCTTATTAAACCTGTTCTTTCAGAAAAGGCTACTGCTCTTCGTGAGCAGAATAAGTACACATTCATTGTGAGCCCTTCTGCAACTAAGACAGAAATCAAGGAAGCTGTACGCAAGCTTTTCAATGTAAAAGTTCTTGACTGCACAACAGTTAACGTACAGGGAAAAATCAAGCGTCTTCGCGGTAAACCGGGAAGAACTGCATCTTTCAAAAAAGCTATCGTTAAGCTTGAGAAAGGTGAAACAATAAAGGTGTTTGAGGGCGTTTAAGCCTTTAAACTGAGTTAAGGGGAACCATATGGCTCTTAAGATATATAAACCTTATTCAAAAGGTACGCGTGGTCGTGTTGACCTTGTACGCGAAGCTGTGACAGCCGATAAACCCGAGAAAAGCTTAACAAGCGGCCGCAAAGCAAAAGCTGGTCGTGGACAGGGCGGACGTATTTCTGTACGTCATCAGGGTGGCGGTCACAAAAGAAAGTACCGTGAAATTGACTTTAGACGTGATAAGCACGGTATTCCTGGAACTGTTAAGACAATCGAGTACGATCCGTTCAGAAGTGCGGATATCGCTCTGATTTTCTACGCAGACGGCGAAAAGCGCTACATCATTGCTCCAAAAGGTCTTGTTGTTGGTCAGAAGATTTCTTCAGGCGAAACAGCAGCTCCAACTGTGGGAAATGCCCTTCCGCTCGAGGCTATCCCTGTAGGTTTCACTGTTCATAACATTGAACTTACACTTGGACGTGGTGGTCAGCTCGTACGTTCTGCAGGTGCAGGTGCTCTTGTTGCTGCAAAAGAAGGTGAGTATGTGACAATCCGTCTTCCTTCAGGAGAGCTCCGCCGTGTTCATGGAAAATGCTATGCTACCATCGGTATCGTTGGTAACGAAGAACGCATGAACACAAAACTTGGAAAGGCCGGTCGCGCCCGCTGGCGTGGTATCCGTCCGACTGTTCGTGGTATGGCTATGAACCCGGTTGATCATCCGCTTGGTGGTGGTGAAGGAGCCGGTAAAGGTCATCAGCCTGTTACTCCTTGGGGACAGCCTTGTCGTGGTTACAAGACCCGCAACAAGCGTAAGACTTCAAGTCGCTTTATCATCAGCCGTCGCAAGAAGTAAGCTAGGAGTTAGAAGTGTCAAGATCAGTTAAGAAGGGACCTTTTGTAGATAAATCACTCTACAAGAAAGTCTCAGAAATGAACAAAGCGGCAGCTGCTGATAAGAAAATTATCAAGACTTATTCACGCTGCTCTACAATTATTCCTGAAATGGTTGGAAATACTATTTCAGTTCACAACGGAAAGTCATGGATTCCGGTTTATGTTACAGAAAACCTTGTTGGTCACAAACTTGGTGAATTTGCTGCAACACGCACATTCAAAGGACATGCCGGTTCTGACAAATCAGCTAAGAAGTAGGAGCGGTTATTATGGCAGAAAAGAAAGGTTATGTAGCCACTACTAAATTCCTTATTGCATCACCTACAAAGGTTCGCCCTGTAGCAAATGTAATCAAGAGAAAATCCTGCTCAGAAGCTTTGGCAATTCTTGAAGTAATGCCTCAGAAGGGTGCTGGTCTTATCAGCGGAACATTAAAGTCTGCTGTTGCCAATGCACTTAATTCTAATAAGCAGCTCGATGAGGATATGCTTTATGTAAAGGAAATTCGTATTGACGAAGGTCCGAGACTTAAGAGAGTTTGGTTCCGTGCACGTGGTCGTGCTGACCAGCTCCTGAAGCGTATGTGTCATATCACTGTTGTAGTTGACGAAAAGGCGGGAAAGTAAAATGGGTCAGAAAGTTAATCCTATTGGTTTACGCCTTGGTGTAAACAAGACATGGCAGTCTCGCTGGTATGCAGATTCTCGTAAATATGCAGACCTTTTCCTGGAAGATATCAAAATCCGGAAGCTGGTAAATGATCTTCCGGAATGCAAAAATGCAGACATTGCTGAAATTGAAATCGTACGTCATCCGCAGCGCGTGACAATTGTAATTCACACTGCACGCCCGGGTGTAATTATCGGAGTTAAGGGTGCCACTATCGAAAAGATCAGTGCTGATATCCAGAAGCAGCTTCCTGAAAAAGTTCAGATCAAGATTAAGGAAGTTAAGCGTGCTGATATCAATGCTTCCCTTATTGCCCAGAACATCGGACGCCAGCTTGCAGGCCGCGGTTCTTTCCGCAAGGCACTCAAGCAGTCAACTGCAAACGCAATGAAGGGTGGCGCACAGGGAATTAAGGTCCGCATTTCAGGACGTCTCGGTGGTGCCGACATGACTCGTTCGGAAGAGCACAAGGAAGGACGCGTTCCTCTCCATACTCTCCGTGCAGATATTGACTATGGATTCTATGAAGCTCTTACTACATACGGAAAAATCGGTATTAAGGTATGGGTTTACAATGGAATGAACTACGGACGTGAACAGAATGAAGATGCAGGTGAAGTTGTAAAGAAGCCGCGTCGTCAGGGAAACGGCCGCAGAGATGGCGCACGTGCACCTAAATCTGAGGGAGGAAAAGTAGAAAATGCTTAGTCCTAAAAGAGTTGCGCACCGCAAAGTTCAGCGCGGTCGCCCCACAGGAAACGCTACACGTGACAATCACGTTGATTTTGGAGACATTGCTCTTGTTGCAATGGAACCAGTTTGGCTTCAGGCTAAACACATAGAAGCAGCTCGTGTTGCTATCAACCGCTGTATTAACCGCCAGGGAAAAGTGTGGACACGCGTTTTCCCTGATAAACCAGTTTCAAAGAAACCTGCTGATACTCGCATGGGTAAAGGTAAGGGTGCACCTGAATTCTGGGCTGCAGTTATTAAACCGGGTATGATTCTGTTTGAAGTTGGTGGAGTTGATACAAAGCTTTCAGAGAAGGCTCTTCACCTTGCTGCAAGCAAGCTGCCTATTAAGACAAAAGTGGCATTCCGCCCAACAGTTGAGTAAGGAGTAAGAAATGGCTGATTCAAAGAAAACAGATAAAGAACTTTCTTATGACGAACTCGTTGCAAAGCGCAATGACGTTAAGAAACAGTACATGGACCTCCGCTTTCAGGCTGTTGTCGGACATGTAGAGAACCCAATGCAGAAGCGTACTCTCCGCCGCGAAATCGCACGTTTGAATACGCTCATTCATCAGCAGGACCTTGCAAAGTTCAGGGCAGCTGCTGCTGAAGCAATCGCTGCAAAAAACTAGGAGCTGACCCGTGGAAGAACAGAACGTTCAGAACAAGGCTGCAAAGCGTTCATTCGTTGGAATCGTAACCAGCGACAAGATGGATAAAACCATCGTTGTTTCTATCGATTCAAAGAAGATGGACCGCCTTTACAAAAAATATGTTACACGGACCAAGAAATGTAAGGCCCATGACGAAAAGAACGAAGCTCACGTTGGTGACACAGTTCGTATCGTAGAGTGCACGCCGATAAGCAAAGATAAATGCTGGCGTCTCGAATCAATTGTCGAGAAGGCAAAATAAGGAGTTAACAGTATGCTTCAGATGCAGTCAAATTTGACAGTTGCCGATAACTCCGGTGCAAAATTGGTTCAGTGCATTAAGGTTTTAGGTGGAACACACCGCCGCTATGCAAGTATCGGTGACATTGTTGTGGTAGCTGTTAAGGAAGCAATTCCTACATCTACAATTAAAGAAGGATCAGTACAGAAGGCTGTAATTGTCCGCGTGGCAAAAGAATACCGCCGTCCTGACGGAACTTATGTTCGCTTTGATGACAACGCATGCGTTATTATCGATGCAGACAAGAACCCGAAGGGAAAGCGTATTTTCGGACCTGTTGCTCGTGAGCTTCGTGATATGGATTTCATGAAAATCGTTTCACTTGCTCCGGAAGTACTGTAAGGAGTTGTACTATGAATCAGAAAGTAAAGATCCGTAGGGACGACAACGTAGAGATTATTGCTGGAAAAGATAAGGGTAAGCGCGGTACAATCGTACGTGTTTTCGAAAAGAACAACAAAGTACGCGTAATTGTAAGCGGAGCAAACCTTGTTAAGAAGGCAATAAAGAGAAGAAGTCAGCAGGATGCAGGCGGAATCGCCGAAGTAGAAGCACCGCTTGATATTTCAAATGTAGCTCTCGTATGCAAAAAGTGCGGACCTACAAGAATTGGATACAAACTTGACGGAGACAAAAAAGTTCGCGTTTGCCGCAAGTGTGGAGAAAAACTGTAATGGAAAATTACGTACCACGGCTTAAGAAAGTCTATAAGGAAAAAATCGCTCCGGAGCTCTTTAAGGAACTCGGATACACATCTGTTATGCAGATTCCTGCTGTTAAAAAAGTAGTAGTCAGCATGGGTGTCGGCGAAGCTCTCACGAATAAGAAACTTCTTGATGCTGCAGTTACAGATCTCACTCAGATTACCGGTCAGAAGGCTGTTAAAACAAGAGCGAAGAAAAGTATTGCTAACTTCAAGCTTCGTGAAGGACAGGAAGTAGGTGCAATGGTTACACTTCGTGGAACTATCATGTATGAGTTCCTCGATCGTCTTATCAATGTTGCACTTCCTCGTGTTAAGGATTTCCGCGGAATCAAGTCTACTGGATTTGACGGACACGGAAACTTCTCTCTTGGTATTACAGAACAGATTATCTTCCCGGAAATCGACTTTGATAAAATCGTAAAGGTTTCTGGTATGAACGTCAGTATTGTAACCAGTGCACGCACTGACAATGAAGCACGCGCTTTATTGACTAAGTTCGGCATGCCATTCAGGAAATAAGGGTAAAGTTCATGGCTAAGAAATCAATGATTATCAAAGCGGCTCGCACTCCCAAATACAGCACCCGTAAGTACAACAGGTGTCAGATCTGCGGTCGTCCGCATGGATATTTGCGCAAGTTCAAGATTTGTCGTATCTGCTTCCGCAAATTAGCAAGTGAAGGCCTTTTACCAGGCGTCACAAAATCATCTTGGTAGTGACAGGAGAATATAAATGGCAGCTTCAGACCCAATAGCAGATATGCTTGCAAAAGTTCAGAATGCAGCGTTAGTCGGTCACGAAAAAGTTGATGTTCCTGCTTCCAAAATGAAGCTTGAGATTGTAAAAATCCTCAAGACTGAAGGGTACATCAAAAACTTCAAGAAAGTTCAGGAT
>JAGACC010000305.1 GCA_017614295.1 Treponema sp. | reverse complement strand
GTGGAATTCTTTCATTACGGACAGCCCCAGAACGTTTGCCATTGTCTCTGAATACAACAGGTCGTAGCGCTCAATGTGAATAACGCCAAGCACCTGTCCGTCCGCTTCCGCAACAAAAGCAGCTTCTCTTGCAGGGTCAAGTTTTTCTATCTTTCCCTGAACAAGAGAAAGATCGTCCGTTCCGCCAAGACCTTCTGCATTTATCTTGCAGATTTCAGCAGCATCTTTTTTTTCCACTTTTCTGATGATAAGTTTTTCCATACTTTTTTCCTTATTTTTATTTTTTTCTAAAAATCATGTTGCATCGTCCCCAGGATTCGTCCTTGTAGGCAAAGGCATTGGGTGTAGTTTCCCTCTCCGTAAAGCCAACAGCTTCGTAGCACTTTTTTGCACCGGTGTTTTCCGGGAATACATTCAGGTGAACTGCATCCGCCTTTGTGATATTGAATGCGTAGTCGAGTGCAAGCTTTATCATCTGCTTCCCCAATCCCTGTCCGCGGAAGTTTGGGTTGACCATTACAAATTTTAGCATTCCTTCGTTTGAATCTGTGTTAAGCGAATAAGAGAAAAATCCAAGAAGAGCGCCGTCGTCCGCTGTAGCCACAAATTGACTTTCGCAGTATTCATTTGCCATATTCAAAAGCACGCTTTCAAAGTCATCTTTTTGCATGGGGAATTTAAAACGGTTTGCGCACCACAATGCGTGTCCCCTTTCTTCTGTAATCCAATTCTTTATCTGGTCAAAGTCTTTGGAGATTATAAATGGCCTTAGTCTCATTTTGTCCTCTTTTGTTTTACATTATTTTAGCATTAATTACTGTTTTTGTCATGTAGCTTATGAACTCTGGTGAGCGGTACCAATACTTGATTCCCCAATTTTCAAAATTCCATTCATCAGAATATTCATTGCACTCATAGTCAACATACCAGATTATGCCTTTGCTAATAACAAAGTTTGTTGGAAAGTAGTCTATGTTTAAGTTTGCTTCTTTTGCAAGCGATGCCATTTCTCTAACCTGCTGAATGTAGGGCTCTGCGTCGCTTCCGTTTTTTACGTAATCGAATACGGTGTCTCCTTCTATGTATTCCTTTACTATTCTCTCCGCTTCGATGTCGATTGCAATCATTTTTGGAATACGGATTCCTGCTTCCTTTAAACGCTTGTAGTCATTTTCTTCTGCCATAATCTTGTTCCCAAAATTGTAGTAGGAGCATGGTTCGTGGTGAATCTCTTTTAGAACAACCATCTGTCCTTCATATTCTGCAAGGTAGGAATAGCCGCCTTTTCCGTGTCCAAGAAGTTTTATTTTTTTGCAGGGCTTTTTGCAAACGCTTACTGTTTCGTTCATATTATAAATCATATTACGTTATAAATATTTTTGCCAGCTAGTTTTTCAAAATATTCTTTAAGCTCAAAGTTTTTGTCCCACTTTCCCTGAGGGTAGGAGCCGTAGCGTTTTTTTACATCTTCCATCCTGAGCTCAAGATTTTTTGTTCCGTCCGCTGCACAAATGGAATCCAAAAGCTGAATCATCCTGTCGTAGTCATCGTATTGAATTCCTTTAAGAAGATTTTCTATTTCGTCCAGTTTTTCCTGAGGAAGATCGACGGTTCCAAACCAGTCATCCATAATCTGCCTTTGGAAAGAATGTGTTAGGCAAATCCTTGCAACATTTTCGTATCCAAAAGACATCATAAAATGATAGCCTTTGTAAACATGCGCTATGTAGCTGAATCCTTCCTGACGGCCAATGTCGTGCAGAAGTCCATATATGTATGCAAGGTTGGGGTTTATTTTTTCTTTGCCGCAGTTTTGGTTAACAGCAATTGCAAGTTTTTCCGCCGCCTTTGCAACTTCATAGCTGTGTTCTTTCCATGGTCCCGGATTCTTTGATTCTCCTTCTTTAAGCAAAAGCTCTGCCATGCATCTTGAAGGCTCTGAAGGAATTCCAATTAAACCTTCCAGAACACGTGTGTCTCTTGCAATCATAACAACGTTAAAGTCGCTATTGTCGCGGTACTTTTTGTTTGCTTCTATTGCATCTTTTATGGAAACAATCCTAAGCTCAAAGCCTGCCTGGTCTTCGTAGTCATCCAAATTCTGCTTTAGGATTTTTAACTTGCCGTCTGTTTTTTCTACGTCGCATTCGTAGTAGAATGAATCCTGGACAAAAACAGTATTTGCTTCTTTTTCTGATTTTTGAAAGCGGTGAGCCACTCCGTATTCTTTAACGCTTTGTGCAATTACTTTAAGACCTACTTCTTCCTGAACTTCCCGCGCCAGTGCTGCAATCTTGTCTTCGCCTTCATGAATTCCTCCGCCTGGAAATTTATAGTAACCAAGTTTAACTGCATACACGAGTGCAAGCTTGTCTTTTTCTACGCGGATTATTGCCCTTGCTGAGTCGCGCCTAAAATGCTTGCAGTTTTCGCCGTAGTTTTTTAAGTCTAGTGTAAAAAGCGTTTTCATGTTTTTCCTTATATAAGTAGTATAGACAAAAGATAGACGTAGTGCAATTGTTTCTTTTCTTTGTATTTATTTTTTTGTGTTGACTTTTCATTTTTTACCCGCTAAAGTGTATTCATCTATGAACTGCAATTTTCTTTTTGACTTGGACCAGACGCTGTTGGATTTTCATGCTTCGGAGAAAAAGGCTCTTGAACTTGTACTAAAGGCTAACGGCTTACCTTTTTCTGATGAGATTTATTCTGCCTTTAAGGAATGCAACAAATCGCTTTGGCTTAAGCTTGAGAAGAAGGAAATTTCAAGAACGGATGTTTTTACAGGCAGGTTCAAATATATTTTTGAAAAGTGCGGCGGTGACTTGTCTATTCTGGATCCGCTAAAGATTAACGGCGATTTTATAAAGACAATGTCTATGAACGGAGTTTTGCTTGACGGTTCTTTGGAATTTGTGGAAAGACTTAAACGCGAAATAGAAGGCTGCAAAATATATATCGTATCAAACGGTGCTACCTTAAATGCAATGGGCAGACTAAAGTCTACTGGGCTTGATAAATTTATGGACGGATTTTTTATAAGCGAAGAGATGGGCGTTGCAAAACCGGATCCCGCATTTTTTGACATTGTTTTTGACCGTATAAAGCAGCCCAAGGAATCATGCATTGTTATAGGAGACTCTCTTTCTTCTGATATGCTTGGAGCAAAAAACTCATCGCTTAGTTCTGTTTGGTTTATGCCTCAGGGGGATGTGAAAAGTGCCATGCGTGACTACGATATAGATTTTTCTGCCTCTTCTTATGATGAACTTTTTAGCGTTCTTAAAAAGTGGGCAGATGGGGTAGAGGACAAGTTTTAAATTTTCTTGAATGCTTGGATCCACTTCCACAGGCTTATGATGTTTTCTTCTCCAAAGCGTGCCATTACCATGTTTCTTGAAGGGGAGACGTAAATTATTTGCCCTTTGTTTCCGATTCCAAAAAAATCATCTCCCATAAGATACCATGCCAAGCCGTAAGATGTTCCGTGGTTGAATATGTCTTTTCCCCAGTGATCTGAATAATATTCAAGTTCATGCGCTTCTGCTTGCAGGGATTTTTTTATCCATTCCTCGCTTATGATTTGCTTTCCAAAAACTTTTCCCCCGTCGCGGTATAGGCAGGCAAATCGTACAAAGTCCATTGCAATAGTATTTATTCCGCTTTCCATTTTTTCAAAGGCATCTTCTTCGCTGTCAAGGCTCCAAGTGGCATCCTGTTCGCATCCAATTTTGGACCATATTGCTTGGCTTAGGTAGTCGCATACATTTTTGTTTGTTACGCGTTCAATTATAAGTCCAAGTAAAAGCGGGTTGTAGTTGTTGTAAAGAAAATGCTTTCCTGCTTCTTCTTTGATAAGGGTGTTGGTAAGAGCTAGGTTTCTTAGGTTGGGGTTGTAGTAGGTTTCCGTGTTGTCCATTCTGGGCTTGGGGCTTTCTTCATACAAAATTCCGGATGACATGTTAAGGAGATTTTTTATTGTTATCTTTCCAAAGGCTTTGTCCCGCTCAAGAAGTTCCGGTATATAGTTTGTGATTGCTTCGTCTTCGCTTTTTATTTTTCCAGAGTCGATTAGGCTTCCAATCATTGCAGAGTTTATGCTTTTTGCTACGGAAAAAGATGTTACGATGGAATTGTGGTCGTACTTTTCTCCGTATTCTTCAAGCAGAATTTTTTCGCCCTTAACTACGATTAGAGCTTGTGTCCTGCTTTTCTTTAGAAGTTTTTGCATGTCGGAAAATCCAACTTCTTCAAGAATTTTCTGCTTTAGCTTTTCGTCTTTTTCCAGAGAGAAATCTCTTCTTTCGCTTCCCTTTTGAATTGTGCGTGAAGGTAGCCACTGGTAGTCCTTTACGTTTGCGTCGCGGTGAATTAGAGCTCTTTTTTGTGTTATCGTGCAGGAGCAAAAAAATGTTGCTGCAAGAAAAAACAATTGGTAAAATATTTTCATAGCTTCTTTTTAAAATCTATCCTTACGAGTGCCTTTCCGTTTGGCAGGGCTTGGCAGTTTTGCATTAGCTTTTCGTATCCGATTTCTTTCATGGCATTTACAAGCGCTTCTTCTTCCATTTGGCAGTGAACTTCGTCCAGTCGGTCAAAGGCGTGAAGGTATGGCGAGTCGGAAACCCAATTTTCTTTGTCCGTGTTGATTTGAATTACGCAAGAGACGTATTGGGTTTCTACATGGGCAATAACTTTTTTGAATGCTTCGTAGCCAATGTATTCAATCAGCAAATTTGCAATTACGAGCTGGGACTTGGGAAGTCTTTTGTATTCATTTATCAAATCCACAGGCAGGCAGACAAGGATTTCTCCTAAGTTGCTGTACCTTTGCTCTACGGCTTTTAAGTATTCTTTGTTTATGTCCACTCCGTAAACTTTCTGATACTTTTCTTTTCTAACATGGTTTAGTCCGTTTCCCCCAGCAACGCCAAGAACCATAGCGGATGTTACCGGGTATGATTCAAACTGATCTTTCATTATGGAATTCATGGCCTGCAATTGTTTTACGGAATCCAAGCTCATGTGTTTTTCGTAGTCGTCAAGTTTTATTTCTTCCCAAGGGTTTGCCATTTTGTCTCCTTATACTTTTATT
>JAGACC010000037.1 GCA_017614295.1 Treponema sp. | reverse complement strand
TATGACAAAGCCATCTTTTGATTTGATTATCCAAATTGCTGACAAACTTGGAGTGAAGCCGGATTCCTTATTTTTTACTTCCGAAGATTTTTCTTTTAAGCAGGAGATTTCTGATAAACTCTCTAAAGAGCAGCTGAAAAGGATAAAAAATGTTTTTTCCTCTGCAATGGATGTGGCTATGGAAGAATTGAAGAAATAAAAGCATGCCGTTTGCAGTTTGTGCGATATGTTTTACCAAGCAGGCACGGCAGGGATTGGAGCCCCTTTAGTACCGCCGCAGGCGGTATGAGCCGAATAGGCGAAGGGCGGAAAGCCCTTGGCAAAAAAAAGTGCCGCAAGAAAAGTAAAGAAATCAGGTTTCCGTACAAAATCTATCCTGCGTATTTTCATAAGATTAAAAAAGTTGTATTATAGAAAAAAGCTATAACATTAGAGGATAGATTATGAAAATTGAAACTAAATGCCTTCATTCTGGATATGAACCAAAGAACGGTGAGCCACGCGTAGTGCCGATTGTTCAGTCCACGACATACAAATTTGATTCCTGCGACCACGTTGCAGCCCTTTTTGACAAGCCTACGGAATTTATGTATTCGCGCTTTGCAAACCCAACATGCGATGCGGTAGAAAAAAAGATTGCGGATATGGAAGGCGGCGTTGCTTGTATGCTTACTTCCAGCGGTCAGGCTGCAAATTTGCTTGCGGTTCTTAACCTTTGTTCTGCGGGAGACAGTTTTATTTCCAGCACATGTATTTACGGCGGAACTGTTAACCTCTTTAACTTTACGCTTAAAAAGCTTGGCATAGAGTGCATTTGGGTAAAGGAAGACGCTTCCGAAGAAGAGATTGCAAAGGCTTTTAAACCAAATACAAAGCTTGTTTTTGGCGAGACTATTGCAAACCCGGCTCTTGGCGTTTTTGATTTTGAAAAGTGGGCTAAGGCTGCTCATTCAAAGAATGTTCCCCTGATTGTGGACAATACTTTTGCAACTCCTGTTCTTTGCCGTCCGTTTGAATGGGGCTGCGACATAGTGACACATTCGACTACAAAATACATGGACGGTCATGCGGTTCAGGGGGGCGGAGCGATTGTTGATTCAGGCAACTTTGACTGGGTGGCTGCAAACAAGAAGACTGGTTTCTTTGCGGATATTGTTGAGCCTGATCCAAGCTATCACGGTCTTAATTACATTGAGTCTTTTGGAAAGGCGGCTTATATTGTAAAGGCACGTACCCAGCTGATGAGGGACTTTGGCTGCTACCCCGCTGCTCACAGTGCATTTCTTTTGAACCTGGGGCTTGAGACTCTTTCTGTTAGGATGCCAAAATACTGCGCTAATGCACTTGCCGTTGCAAAGCATTTTAAGGCTTCCCCAAAGATTGCTTCTGTTGAATACCCTGGTCTTGAAGGGGACAAGTACTACGAGCTTGCAAAGAAGTATCTTCCGCTTGGTGCCAGCGGTGTTGTTACGATTAGCATAAAGGGCGGACGCGATGCTGCAATGCGTTTTATGGATGCGCTAAAGCTTGCTTCGGACGAGGTTCATGTTGCGGACATACGCACTTGTGTTCTTCATCCGGCTAGTGCAACCCACCGCCAGCTTACCGATGAACAGCTTGTTGCGGCTGGTATTGACGGTGGCATGGTAAGGTTTAGCTGTGGCCTTGAAAATATTGATGATATTATAGAAGACATTGACCGCGGTTTGGCAGCTATTTAATTTGGCGTCTATGAAATGGGGGTGGGCATCTGTGTACGCTAAAATGCTGTCTTTGACAGATCCCGAATCAAGTTCGGGATGACGGGCTTGGCTGTTCGGGATGACGGCTTGTCTGCCAACATTTATGCCTGTAAAATGTTACCGCTTTGTGTTATATTGTAACAACTGCAAATACTTTCGGTGAAGACATATATGAGGCAATGAAAAATGCATGCAGAGTCTTAGGCCTTGATTTGCACGGAGGTGAAGATGAATAGGTACAGGGGGTATGCGCTACGCGCCCTGTCGTTTCCGGCACTACTGATTTTTCTGCATGTTTTGACAGTCATTGTCAAGCCTGGATTGGATAACGGTTGCGCAACAGGATCACCTCTTATGCTCTTTACCGTACTAATCTCTTTTTTAGGCTGGATTCCGGGTCTTATCTGCGGTATTGTTGGGGTGGTGCGGTGTGCCTTTGGGCTAAAAGATGGTGTGCCGTGCAAGGTCTGGCTTGTGGTGTCCCTTGTTGCCTGTGCGGTGAATTTGGCGCATCTGATCGTATTGTGCTGGTGGTGCAGGGGCTAGAGGGCGATGGTGCCAGTGCTTGCTACGAATGGGGATTTGGCATCTGTGCACGCTAAAATGCTGGTTTTGACAGATCCCGAATCAAGTTCGGGATGACGGCTTGTCTGCTATTGGCAGCGATTTAAAAGAACCTACGCCGCCATGGAGCCCCGTTAGTCCCGACCGTATGGGCGGGATGACCGTTAGGGAAGGGCGGATTTCGCAACGAGCATGAACATGCGAAGTTTCAAGCGAGGGCGGTGGCGCATAGGCATGGTAGCCGATTATAGCCAAAGTCTGAATGGTAGAACTAAAAAAAGCACCGTCCAAAAAAAATAAAAAAAGTCTGTCGGGAATGAAGATAGCTTCTATTTCCTGACAGGCCTTTTTGTTTTTAGCTGAGTACTGCTTTAATAGGCACTACTTTAAGTTGATGATTGACTTGTCGTAGTCTGTTGGCGGAACAAATCCCATAAGGGTCATGAGTGTTGCAGGCCATGAAGAGATTCCAAGGCCTTCGTTAAGGTGCTCGGTGTCGTATTCGCCCTTGTATTCCGGGTCGTAGATGATTCCAGGAACCGGGTTAAGGCTGTGGCTTGTCTTTGCCTTTGGCTCTCCGCTTGCGACTTTTGCAACAGAACCGACTTTCTTGTGCTCGTACATGTCGTCAGAGTTTCCGTGGTCTGCTGTGATGCACATGATTCCGCCGGCTTCTTCGATTGCTGCCTTAAGTCTTCCCAGCTGAAGGTCCATTCCTTCCATTGAGCATACAACTGCGTTGAATACTCCTGTGTGGCCAACCATGTCTCCGTTGGGGTAGTTGAGGCGGATGTGGTCGTACTTGCCGGATTTGATTGCTTCTATTACTTTGTCTGTAATTTCTGCGCACTTCATCCATGGGCGCTGCTCAAACGGAACTACGTCGCTTGGAACTTCTTCGTAGGTTTCCAGGTTCTTGTCAAATTCGCCAGGGCGGTTTCCGTTAAAGAAGTATGTTACGTGTCCGTATTTCTGGGTTTCGGAAATAGCCATAAGGTGAACTCCGCTCTTTGTAAGGTATTCACCCATTGTGCGGTCTATGCTTGGCGGGTTAACAAGGTACTGGGCTGGCTTGTGGTTGTCTCCGTCGTATTCCATCATGCCGGCGTATTCAACAGCAGGTACTCTCTTGCGGTCAAATTTGTCGAAGGATGAATCTCCTTCAAAAGCGGCAGAAATTTCGAGTGCACGGTCTCCGCGGAAGTTAAAGTAGATTACGCTGTCTCCGTCGTTGATTGTTCCAACAGCCTTTCCGCCTTCTGCGATTACGAATTCATGCATGTCCTGGTCAAGAACATCGGGGGTTTCCTTGCGGTATGCCTTGATTGCCTCTGTTGCGCTTGCAAACTGGCGTCCTTCTCCCAAAACGTGGGCATACCAACCGCGCTGAACCATGTTCCAGTCTGCGTTGTAGCGGTCCATGGTCATGTACATGCGTCCACCGCCAGATGCGATGCGGTAGTCTGCGTCCTTAAAAGATGCAAGGAATTCTTCGAGCGGGGTAATGTATTCGAGAGCGCTTGTTGGGGGTACGTCGCGTCCGTCAAGAAGTGCGTGTACGCGGATTTTCTTTATTCCTTCCTTGTGAGCCTGCTCTACCATTCCCTTAAGGTGGTCAATGTGGCTGTGAACGTTGCCGTCAGAAACAAGTCCAATAAAGTGGAATGCTGAATTCTTGTCCTGAACATTTTTTACCAGCTTTTTCCAGGTTGCACCCTGATAGAGTGTACCGCTGGCGATTGATTCTCCTACGAGTTTTGCTCCCTGCGCAAAAACGCGTCCGCAACCCATAGCATTGTGGCCAACTTCGCTGTTTCCCATGTCGTCGTCTGAGGGAAGTCCTACTGCGGTTCCGTGAGCCTTGAGCTTTGTGTGGGGCAGTTAGCCGTGAACCAGTCAAGGTATTTCATTTTTGAAGCTTTTACGGCGTCTCCTTCTTCATACTTTCCGTAGCCTACGCCGTCCATGATAACGAGAACAACAGGGCCCCTGCGTCCCTTCCAATTTGGGTTTTTTGCAAGCGGATGCATAGTGTCCGCAACTTTTTCTGCCATTGAATTACTCCTTCACTGATAGTCAATAGAAGCATTATATTGTTTTTTTTGCATCTGGGCAATGATGTTTTTTTTTCTTTTGGACGAAGTCTTCCTTGCTCTACCATTTTGCTCTTTGGCTAACTCGACTGCCAGCCCCTCTGCGCCACCGCCCTCGCTTGAAACTTCGCATGTTCATGCTCGTTGCGGAATCCGCCCTTCGGTAACCCTCATCCCGTTTGCGCGGGACTAAAGGGGCTCCACGGCGGCGTAGGTTTGTCCGTCTGTAACTTTGAGCCAAAGCTTTTGTTTTTGGATTATACTTGTGTTATAATGATATGCCATACAGATAAAAGGAGTATAATAGCATGAAAAAAATTTGCAAACTGTCTGTTCTTGCATTGTTTGGTGCAGTGATGTGCCTTTCCTCATGGGCAAAGCCTGCTGAAAAGGCAAAGAAGCGCCCCAAGCGCCCAAGCCGCCCTGCAGCCACAAAGCCTGCGGAGGCAGCCGAGGTTTCTGACGTAAAGGCCGTGTGCGGAGGGATTACTATAGACCAAGATGTTCCCGGATCAGATGTCTTTATTTCTGGCCGCAGCATTACAATTCCAAAGCTCTGGGTATGCGACCACGAGGTTACCCAGGCTGAATACAAGGCGATTATGGGTTCAAACCCAAGCATTTACGACGATGAGCCGGAACCAGGTGAATCTATTGCAAACCGCCCGGTAGACAACGTAAGCTGGTACGATGCAATCACTTACTTCAACAAACGCAGCTTGGCGGAAGGACTTACCCCCTGCTACACGGTAAAAGGTTCAACAGACCCTGCAAAGTGGGGTAATGTTCCGGACAAGGAAGACGCTGACTGGAATGCGGCAATATGCAACTTTAACGCAAACGGTTACCGCCTCCCAACCGAAGCTGAATGGGAATTCTGTGCCCGTGGAGCAGACTTGACCGAAGAAGGCACTACAAAGTTCAGCGGAAGCAACGATTTGGACAGTGTTGCCTGGTACAGAAACAACAGCGGTTTAAAGACCCACGAAGTAAAGAAAAAGGCTCCAAACAAGCTTGGACTTTACGATATGACCGGAAACGTCTCTGAATGGTGCTGGGACTGGGTAGGCGAAACACGCATGTCCAAGACAAGAATAAAGACCAGCACACCGCCAAGGGGAGAAGAAACAGGTTCTTGCCGTATTCTTCGCGGAGGTTCTTCATCTTCCGGTGAGTCTAATTATAACCCCCACCTGCCTGTTTGGGCATACGACAACGATGAACCTCACTTCCGCAGTTCCGGAGAGGGATTCCGCGTTGTTCGCACAGTAAAATAATTGGGGAAAATTTATGAAAAGAATTTGTAAGCTATCGCTTTTGGCATTGTTTGGAGCGGCATTGTGTCTTTCCGCTTGGTCTAAGTCTGACACTTCTTCCAAAAAACGCAAGAAGCGCAGCAAAAAGGATTCCCGTACGGAAGCAGAAGCCCAGGTAAAGCAGTCTGACATTCCAACACTTGGCGGGGCAACCGTAAGCGAAAAAGTAGCCGGTTCGGAAGTATTCGTGCAGGGCCGCAGCATTACCATTCCAAAGCTCTGGATGTGCGACCACGAAGTTACCCAGGCTGAATACAAGGCAATAATGGCTAGCGAACCAAGCAGCTTTAAGAACGATAGGCTTGCAGAAGGCGAAGTGCAGGAAAACCGACCGGTAGAAAACGTAAGCTGGTACGAGGCTCTTGTTTACTGCAACAAACTCAGCATGGCAGAAGGCTTAAATCCGTGCTATAAGATAAAAGGTTCAACAGACCCTTCAACTTGGGGCGAAATTCCTCTGGACGACGACAACGCGTGGAATTCCGCAAGCTGCGACTTTAACGCAAACGGCTACCGCCTGCCAACAGAAAGCGAGTGGGAATTCTGTGCCAGGGGAGGTACTCTGGAAGAAGAAGGGCGCACCCTCTACAGCGGCAGTGACGACATTGATTCCGTTGCATGGTACAGAAAAGTCAGTGCGGAAAAGACCCATGAAGTAAAGAAAAAGTCCCCAAACAAACTTGGACTTTACGACATGAGCGGAAACGTAGGCGAATGGTGCTGGGACTGGTACGGAAAAAAGCTAAGGGCAGACACACCCGCATCCGGGCTTTCTTCTGGAATAAACCGGGTAGTCCGCGGAGGAAGCTGCTTTAACAACCCCCGCGACTGCACAGTTTCCGAGCGAGACATGTGTCCACCTTACCTACCAGACGGCAGTGTAGGCATACGCGTCGTACGCACGCTAAAATAGCATTCTGCCTTGGCATACCCTGAATTTGGTTTGGCAATCCATTTTGCAGACCGGTTCAGGGTATTTTTTTTGCGGCAGTTTTTTTCCATTAGAAAAGCTGGCTGCAATCCGATTACCATTCCTAATCATGAACCAATAAAAGTTGTTTATGTAAGGATGGTAAAAGAGATTGTAGAATCAGAAGAAAAGAACAAGGAGGTCTGATATGAAAACATTAGAAGAATACATGAAAATGCCTTATAAATTGGAAATCATTCCTGATACAGAAGAGTCAGGTTATGTAGCATCATATCCGGAACTTCCGGGCTGTATTACTTGCGGAGAAACGATTGCCAGTGCAGCCGCAAATGCAGAAGATGCAAAAAGGGAATGGCTTTGGGCAGCAATAGAAGAAAATATTGAAATTGCAGAACCAGAAAGTGCTGAATCTTATTCTGGTCAATT
>JAGACC010000304.1 GCA_017614295.1 Treponema sp. | reverse complement strand
ATATGGAACCTTACGCCAAGAAAGCAGGCAAGACTTTCCGCAAGACTAAAATGCGTCCTTATGCCTGAACAGATGAAGCAAATGTCTGCTGTAGAGATTCTTGGACTTCTTCAAAAGGAGCTAACATACGATGACTATGCCTACCAGCGAAAGAATAAAATTGCTATAACCTACAGGGAAAGGGCCAGGGGACTTCACATGCCTTTGTACCAGTGCAGGGAATGCGGAGAGGAATTCTGCATGGATTCAAAAGAAGAAAAACTCTTCTGCAAAAAGTGCGGGGCTGTTTTTTCCATGGATGAATACGGAACCCTCACTTCCTGCAACAAAGATTCATTGCCATGTAAAAACGCGCCAAAGACTCTTACCATTCCTGAATACTACGAATGGGAAAGGGAATGCGTTAAGGCACAGATTCGGGATGGAAGCTATTCTTTTGCCCAAAAAGTGCGTGTTGAAGCTCTTCCCAACGCAAAGAATTTTATTGCTCTTGGAAAGGGATTCCTTGTCCACAAAGAGGAAGGCTTCTACCTTACCTTTACGGAATACATGCAGGAAAACCCCAAGACACTTTTCTTTGCAAGCCGGGCAACACCTTCTGTTCACACGGAGTACGACTACAGGGGACAGGGACAGTGCGTTACCCTTAGCACCAGGGACTGCACATATTTTCTTTTTCCGCTGGAAGAAAAATTCAACGCTACAAAAATTCAGTTTGCGGCGGAATACCTTTTTGAGCGCAACTGCATCTTAAGCTAGATTTTTATTCCAGACTGATACGCCTCATCCGTAGAAGACTTTGGGGCGTATATCTTTTCCTTCTGTGTTTGCGGCGCTTTCTGTTTTTTACAAGCATGCATCAAAAGAACACCTAGGCATTTTACCTGGGCTTTCCGCCCTTCGCTAGCGCTCATAGCGCCTGCGGCGCTACTCCGGGGCTCCAATCCCTGCCGAGCTTGAATCTGCAAAAATCACCGTCCGCAAAAAAATAGATTACCTGCATCCTCTTCTTGTTTAATAAATGTTTTTTTCGTAAAATAATCGAATGGAAGACAATTGCAGAATTTTTATGAACAGGGGCTGGCTTTTTTCTGATGAATTCAGCATGGCTATGACGGAGAAGAATTATTGCGGAGAGATGGAAGAGGTTTGCATTCCACATTCCTTTGCAACAAGTCCCTTTAATTCATTTTCCCCGGAGCTTTATCAGAAGGTTTGCGCCTACAGAAAATCTTTTGCAAGTCAAAAAGAATGGGCAGGTAAGAAGGTTATCCTTACGATTGGTGCCGCCGCCCACAAAAGCGAAGTCTACCTGAACGGAATCCTTTTGGGAACTCACGCTTGCGGTTACACTTCTTTTTCCGTAGACCTGACCAAAGCCCTTTTGCCTTGCGGAGAAGAAAATATCCTCTGCATAAAGGTAGACAGCAGGGAAAGCCAAGACCTGCCACCATTTGGTTTTGTGATTGACTACATGACCTACGGCGGAATCTACAGGGACGTTTATATAGAAGTAAAGAACCCCGTTTTTATAGAAGACGTTTTTGTTACCACAAAGAAAAATTCATTTGCTTCCAGGGTTACTCTTAATTGCTCCGATGAAGATTCAAAGAATTTGGGCTATATGATTCAGCAGGAAGTCTTTGCGTGGAAGGAAGGCTACGGCTGGGAAGAAGACTATGCAAACTTTTCAGAACTTGGCGAAGAAGATTTTCTTGCTTCCGTTACAAGCGGAATTAGGGGAAAGACTACGCTAACATCTGCGCTTGCATCATCTGTCCTCCAGTGGAATTTGGAAAGCCCCGCACTCTATTGCCTTAGAACAGCCCTTTTGGATTCAGACGGGAATGAACTTGACTCTAAAACCGTACGCTTTGGCTTTAGGGAAATCCGCTTTGATTCAACCGGTTTTTACCTTAACGGAATAAAGGTAAAGCTTCGCGGACTTAACAGGCACCAGAGCTGGCCCTATGTTGGATATGCAATGCCAAAGAATATGCAGAGGGAAGATGCGGACATTCTAAAATACGAACTTTCGCTTAACGAGGTAAGGACTAGCCACTATCCTCAGAGCAGGCATTTTGTTGACCGCTGCGACGAGATAGGTCTTTTGGTCTTTACAGAAATCCCCGGCTGGCAGCATATTGGAAAAAGCGCAGAATGGAGGGAACAGGCTCTTAAAAACGTTGGCGACATGGTTTTGCAGTACTGCAACAATCCTTCTGTCTTCTTGTGGGGAGTTAGGATAAACGAAAGCCAGGATGACGATGAACTTTACGAAAAGACAAATGCACTTGCAAGAAGCCTGGATCCAAGCCGTCCTACAGGGGGAGTGCGATTCCTAAAAAAATCTAACCTTTTGGAAGACGTCTACACCTACAACGACTTTTCTTTTGCGGGATGGGATTTGGCAGACGGAAAATTTGTTGGCGGAAAGTTTTTCAGTAGAAAACTTAGCAAAAAGAAGCCGGCCCTAGAGCGCAAGAAAAAAGTTACGGAAACAAAAAAAGGCTTTATGGTAACGGAATTCAACGGACACATGTATCCCACAAAGAGCTTTGACACAGAAAGGATCCGTACGGAACACGCACTAAGACATGCCGCAGTCCTTGATGCCCTTGCCGCTTCAAAAGAACACGCAGGTGCAAGCGGATGGTGCGCCTTTGACTATAACACCCACAAAGACTTTGGTTCCGGAGACTACGTCTGCTACCACGGAGTTATGGACATGTTCAGAAACCCCAAGACAGCAGCCTTCGTCTACAAAAGCCAGGGGGAAGCGGAAGATGTAGGGGATGTACTGGAAGTTTCTAGCTCCATGGACATTGGCGACTACCCGGCAGGCTCAATCGGTGCAGTATGGGCTTTTACCAATGCAGAAAGCGTAAGGCTCTACGTAAACGACTGCTTCGTAAAAGAATACACTGCAAAAAAGAATTCACCCTTCAAGCACCTCTTGCATGCACCAATACTCATAGACGACTTTGTAGGAGACCGTCTTGTTAGCGAATGCGGAATAAAAAAAGGCGACTCGGAAAAAATAAAGCGCATTCTCTTTGCAGTCCGCGACTATGGAATGAACCGAATCCCCCTCAGGCTAAGGCTTTCCCTTCTTTACCTACTTGCCAAGCGTGCCGTAAGCGTAAAAAGGCTCTGGGAACTCTACTCTCAGTACGTTGTAAACTGGGGCTCTTCATCCGTCCAGTACAAATTTGAAGCCGTAAGGGGAGGGCAAGTTGTTTCCACTTGTATAAAAACCGCGTCAACAGACGTTTTTGTAAAGGCCAGCGCAAAAAGAACCCTGCTCGTAGAAGACGAAAGCTACGACCTTGCCTCTGTAAACATCTGTGCCTGCGACCAGTGCGGAAACATCCGTCCCTACTGCCAGGAAGCCGTAACTTTGCGGACGGAAGGAGCAATAGAACTTGTAGGACCCAGCGCCCTGTCTTTAAAAGGCGGAATGGCAGCAACCTACGTAAAAAGCAATCTCCGTTATGAAAAAAAGGACATTTCTCCCAAGGAGGGGGAAGCCGCTCTTGTTATAACAGACTGGCTTGGAAGGGAAGCACGCATAGAATTTAAGGTTGCAAAAAAAGCGGTGAGAGGACTTTAGAAAGAGTAAATTGGAGAAGTTCTATTCGCGGGAAGCCTTGGGGTGGCTTTCAAACCAGGCGTCCCAAGCTTCGTCAACCTTTGTGCAGTAGGCGTCCTTTTCTTCCTGGCTTATAAAAGAGGCCCTAAAGCCGTTCTTGATAATCTTCTTTATGTTCTCCAGTGTGAATCCCAGAACGCTGTAGATGTTCCAGTATTCGTCTATCAGGGAAACCTTAAAGAAAGATGGGTCGTCCGTATTGATTGTTATGAATACGCCTTTGTCAAAGAGCTGCTTTACCGGGTGGTCCTTTAGTTCCTTTACGTATTTCTTTGTAAAGAGGTTGCTTGTTGGGCATACTTCGAGGGGAAGCTGTGTTGCTGCCAGTTCCTTGATGAATTCCTCGTCGTAGGCTGCGCTGGTTCCATGTCCAATGCGCTCTGCATGCAGCAGGTTTATTGCGTCCTTCATAGACCAGCTGTCTTCCGTTTCTCCCGCATGAACAACTGTGTGGAGCCCTGCCTTCTTGGCGTTGTCAAAAACAGATGCAAAATCCCTTGCGGGGCCAAAAGTTTCGCTTCCGCCAAGACCAATTCCTATTATTTCCGGGTTCTTTTCGTGAAGTACAAGGTCCAGGTTGTGCTGGGCGTTCTCCAAACCAAATGAACGGCTTACGTCAACGATTGTTTTTATGGTGCAGCCGCGCTTTTCCTTGATTTTCTTAAAGCCTTTGGTAAGGATGTTTATGCTGTATGTAAAGTCAAAGCCTTTCTTTAGCAGTGAAGATGGGGCAAAGAATGTTTCTGCGTAGACAATGTTGTTGGCATGGACATAGGAGTCAAGGGCATCTATAACAAAACGCAGATCTTTTTCTTCCGTGAACATGCGCTGTACGGACATAAAGGACTGCAAAAAGCCTTCCAGGTCGTTATAGGAAAAGAGATTGTTCAGTTCTGCTTCGGTCATTTCACGGCCGCTGCATTTTTTATATAGTTTGTTTATAATCTTCCTTTCCGGAACAGCTTCCTGATGCAAATGAATTTCTGCCTTTGGAACTGCCTTGAGCAAGCTGTAAAAATCCCTTTTGTCCATATAAACCCATTATAGCACAATAAAATTCAAAATAAAAGCGTTAAGTATAAAAATAACGCTTTGTTCTGACCAAAACCGGTTCCGCAAAATTGTAGCCGTGTCAAAAAAACCAGTTTCCTCCGTTGAATTATCGGCAACTTAACGGCATTTCATGAGGTATAAAGAAATATCAAGATAGACAGATTTACTTGTTTAGCGTTCTTTTTGCTTGACAACTGGCAAAACATTGAATAATATTTAAATATCTTGATTTTTCAGATAAATTTTACCCTTGGGTGCGTTTTTCAGAAGAGCAAGGTAGCAGCTGGCTTATCAGTAATTTAAAATTACCGTATTCGGTAAAGGATTTTTTTATGTCCAAAAAACTTTATGTTGGCAACTTGAACTATGCCACAACAGAGGACACGCTGAAAAACGTATTTGCTTCTTATGGAGAAATTGTTTCTGCAGTCGTTATTAAGGATCGTGACACCCAGCAGTCAAAGGGCTTCGGTTTTGTGGAGCTTGCGGACGACTCTGCGGCAGAAAAGGCAATCGCTGAACTTAGCGGCAGGGAAATTGACGGTCGCCGTGTTCGCGTAAACGTTGCGGAGGAGCGCCAGAACCGTGGACCACGTAATTTTAACCGCAGGGACTTCCGTGGTGAACGCGGAGATCGCGGTTCTTCCGGCGGAGACTTCCATCGTGGCAACAGGGAAGGCGGTTTTTCTTCATTCCGTGATTCTTCCTACTAATTCTTAGAAAAGCATATGGCGGTTCCTTTGGGGGCCGCTTTTTTTATGGATTTTATAACTCTGCCCAGTATTGGCTGATTGGTCGAAGCTTGCGGTTTGTTAATGCCACAAAATGTCCTAATCCAGCAGGCGTTGTCCGCTCGCTTACGCTCGCTACCGAGTTACTTCGTAACTCGCGATTTACATGTTAATACATATAAACATTGGGGCGTTGCGGGGCTTAGCGAAGGGGTTTCCCCGCAGAGGGGGTAGGACGCAACGAAGTGCGGCCGCAGGGGGAGACTTCCCCCTCCTGGTGGATGATAAGTTTAGGGGGAATTCGCAGCAATCCCGAATGGGCGCAGCTTCAAGCGGACTTCCCCTCCTTTATTCAAAAAAATTCTTCCTTGTAAAAATGAAGTTTGGGGCTTATAATAAAAGTATGAGTTTTTTGCCAAAAGAGTTTTCCCAGTTCATTGCCCCAGATGCCCAGCGCAGAGAATTTATCTGTTCGTGGCTTGAGCAGCATGGTGTTAAGGCCGTTGTTGCTTCCATAGACGGTAAGAACCATATTCTTGTGCAGTTTCCATCTTCCTCATACAATCCCCAGTTTAAGATTAAGACCGTGGTAGCCCATTACGACAGGGTGGAGGAGAGTCCCGGCGCAAACGATAACAGTGCTGCTGACTGGCAGATTATGAATTGGGCGGT
>JAGACC010000303.1 GCA_017614295.1 Treponema sp. | reverse complement strand
TTGTCACCCCGAAGTCGTTTCGGGGTCTCATCTGGAGATGCTGAAACAAGTTCAGCATGACGACCTATCCGTATCTTTTTATAATTTCGTCGGCTACGGCAATTCTCTTCATGCCGCGGTCCATGGCGTCTTTTTCGATAAAGCGGTGGGCTTCCTGCTCTGTCATGTTCATGTTCTGCATAAGAAGCATCTTGGCGCGGTTCACCTGTTTGATCTCTTCCATCTTTACTTTGAGTTTGGTGGTCTGGCTTGAAAGCACCTGAACCTTGTACTGCACGGCGATGGCTGCCTTAATCATATTATAAAAATAGAACTGGTCGAATGGATTTGTGATTGAGATGATTCCGTAGCCTTCCACGCGGTAGCTTACTTCTTCAAAAAGGGAAGGCGGAACAAGCAGCAGAATTGTGCTCAGGCTTTCTGAGGCATCGGTCGCGAAATCAGCTCCTTCACCTTCGGAATAATCAACAAGAATGATATTGTAAAGACGTTCGGACACACGGCGGCGCGCTTCGTTAAAATCGCTCATAACCTCTGTTTCAAAAAGAGGCGGAATGAGCATTGCGCTTATTGATTGAGAAAGCTTTGTATCCTTTGTAACAATTAAAACGCTGTGGGTGTCTTCTGTCATTTTTAGAATCCAAGCACTTCCTTTATGAACGAACTCTTCTCAGCGATTTCTTTAGCAGAACCAAGAGTGTCCGGCAAACGTCGGTGGTTGAGTGCCTGCGAAGTAAACAGATTTTCCTTTACAGGCTCCGGAGGCTCCAGATTATTTTTAATTCCGTCCAGTGCTGCGTGAATCAAAAGTGTGAATACGAGGTAAACGTTGCACTCGCTGTCCGGGGTTCGGATTTCAAGACGGGTTGCATCGTCGTTTGTTGTTGCAGGCACGCGGATAAAGGTTGAGCGGTTTTCGTAACCCCACGCAAGATGACACGGAGCCTTGCTTGAACCAAGACGGTCGTAAGAAGACTCTGTGCAGTTCATATAGTAGGTGAGCTCTTCTGCATGCTTTAAGATTCCTGCAAGAACGTTGCGTCTTTTTGAAGCGTCTCTGCACGAAATGTTGATATGGAAACCACTGCCCGCTTTATCAGCTAAAGGCTTTGGAGAAAAGTCTGCATAAAGGCCGGCACTTGCGGCGCGTGTGCGTACAATCCACTTAAAGGTTGCGGCATTGTCGGCTGCGGTAAGGGCGTCGGCATAATGGAAATCAATTTCGTTCTGACCAGGGCCTTCCTCGTGGTGGCTGGACTCCGGCGGAATTCCCATCTGCTCAAGTGTAAAACAGATTTCGCGGCGGATATTTTCTCCCTTGTCTTCCGGAGCAATATCCATATAGCCTGCGTTATCAAAAGGAATTTTTGTTGGTTCGCCTTTTTCATCGAGCTTGAAGAGGTAGAATTCAATTTCGGTTCCAAAGTCAAATTCAACGCCAAATTCGTCGCGGGCCTTTTTTACGGCGTTGGCAAGAATTGTGCGGCAGTCTTTTTTGTAAGGAGTTCCGTCCGGATGAGAAATTGTACAGAACATTCGCACAACTTTTCCGGTGTTTGGACGCCATGGAAGAATTGAAACGGTTGTCGGATCCGGATGTAAAAACAGGTCAGACTTTTCGGCAGTTTCAAAACCGTAAACGGCAGAAGCATCAAAGCTTACTCCGTTTTCAAAGGCGCTCTGAAGCTGGCTCGCCATAATCGAAATATTTTTCTGCACGCCGCGTAAATCAAAAAAAGCAAGGCGCACAAATTTTACATCCTCTTCCTCAACATACTCTAAAACTTCTTCTGTTGTATACATGTTTACCTCAATATTTCTCTGTCATGCTGAACTTGTTTCAGCATCTATAATAATTGGATCCCGAATCAAGTTCGGGATGACATTTTTTATTATATATTACGAATTGCATGCCTTCAAGAATTCAACAAACAACGGTCCCGCATTATTCGGGCGGCTCTTGAACTCAGGGTGGAACTGAACGCCAATATGGAACTGACCTGCAACTTCTACTGCTTCTACAAGAGTGCCGTCCGGGCTTGTTCCGCTGATTGTAAGGCCTGCTTCCTTCATCTTTTCGCGGTAATCGTTGTTGAACTCGTAGCGGTGGCGGTGACGCTCGCTGATAACGAAGTCACTGTCACCCCGAACTTGTTTCGGGGTCTCATTTGTAGATGCTGAAACAAGTTCAGCATGACGATAGGCTTGTTCTAAAGTAGTACCCGGAGTTACTTTACAAGGATAGCTTCCCAGACGCATTGTACCACCCTTGATAACTCCTTCCTGATCCTTCATCAAATCTATAACCGGATGCTCGCACATTTCGTCGAACTCGCGGCTGTTTGCATCAGCATAACCAAGTACGCTGCGGGCAAACTCAATTACTGCAATCTGCATTCCAAGACAGATTCCAAAATACGGAAGCTTGTGAGTTCTTGCATAACGGCAGGCGCTGATCATTCCTTCAATTCCACGATGACCAAAGCCGCCCGGCAGAATGATTCCGGCGCAGTCTGCAAAAATTTCCGCTGCGCTTTCGTCCGTTACGCTGTCTGAATCCACCCACTTAATCTTAACGTTCTTTCCTACAACAAAACTTGCGTGGTTTAAAGATTCTATTATGCTAAGGTATGAGTCGTGGAGCTTTACGTATTTTCCAACCAGGGCAATCTGTAGGTCGCCGCTACGCTTGTGGATTGTTTCCACCATTTTTGACCATTCGGAAAGGGCAGGGTAGTCCGCCTTGTTTTCCAAACCAAGGTCTCTGCATACAACATCGTCCATGTTCTGGGCGTGTAGCATAAGGGGCACTTCGTAAAGGCTTTTGCATGTCGTGTTGTTGATAACGCAGTCTTCCCCAACGTTGCAGAAGAGGGAAATCTTTTTGCGGATGTCTGAAGGAATTTCTTTGTCGCAGCGGGCAACTATAATGTCCGGGTGGATTCCTACAGCCATAAGCTCTTTTACGGAATGCTGTGTTGGCTTTGACTTGTATTCGTCTGAACCGCTTATGTAGGGCACAAGGCATACGTGGATAAAGAGGCAGTTACGTCTTCCAACTTCCAGAGCAAGCTGTCTTATTGCTTCCAGGAAGGGCTGGCTTTCTATGTCTCCTATTGTACCGCCAATTTCTACTATGCTTACGTCTGCACCGCTTACTTCTGCGTTCTTTAGGATAAAGTCTTTTATCTCGTTTGTTACATGGGGAATAATCTGAACCGTCTGCCCAAGATATTCACCCTGGCGCTCTTTGTTAAGTACGTTCCAGTAAACTCTTCCGCTTGTTAGGTTTGAGTATTTTGTAAGGTTTTCGTCTATAAAGCGCTCGTAGTGGCCAAGGTCCAGGTCTGTTTCTGCTCCGTCGTCTGTTACGAATACTTCTCCGTGCTGGAAGGGGCTCATTGTTCCCGGGTCTACGTTCATGTAGGGGTCCAGCTTTTGTGAGGTAATTTTTAGTCCCCTGCATTTTAAAAGACGTCCAAGGCTTGCCGCTGTAATTCCTTTTCCAAGTCCGCTGACTACTCCGCCTGTTACAAATATGAATTTAGACATTGTTTCTTCTCCCATAAAAAATCAAAGCTTGGTGATGTCCACAAGAGTTGTGTTCTCTTCCGTATAACCAGATGCAAGGCAGTCTGCAAGAGCGTTTGCAGTGTCTATTGCAGTAAGGCAGTCTATGTCCCTCTCTACCGCAAGACGGCGGAGCTTTACGCTTTCTACTGCAGGGTCGCGCCCCTTTGCTGATGTTGAAACCACGTAGCAAACCTTTCCGCTTTCCAGAAGGGTCATTACGTTTTCGCTGTAGTTTTCGTGAACCTTTGCAACGTGTGTTACAGGCATTCCGCTTCTCTCTATGGTCATGGCATTTCCGCTTGTTGCATAGAGGTTAAAGCCTAGGTCGTAGAATTTCTTTGCTAGAGCCGGCAGTTCCGGAAGGTCTGTTTCCCTTACGGAGAACAATACACCGTATTCAGATTCCGGGGGCGTTGCGGGGGCCTCCCCCGCAGAGGGGGTAGCGGAAGACTGCGAAGCAGGCTGTAGCGAGGGGGAGACTTCCCCTTCCTGAATTTTTGGACGGATCATCTTCCAACCGGCGGCGCTCATTCCCTTAAAAATAGCTTCTTCGCGGGACTGGGCAATTCCAAGTACTTCTCCGGTAGACTTCATTTCTGGTCCAAGATGGGTGTCTACGTCCATGAGTTTTTCAAAGCTGAATACCGGAACCTTTACCGCAAAGTAGCCGGGCTTTTTGTAGAGGCCTGTGCCGTAACCCATGCTGCTTATACTTTCGCCCAACATTGCTCGTGTTGCAAGCTCTATCATTGGAACTCCGCTTACCTTGCTAAGGTAGGGAACCGTACGGCTTGAGCGGGGGTTTGCTTCGATGATGTAAAGTTCATCCTTGTAGATTAGGTACTGGATGTTTACAAGCCCCTTTGTTCCGAGTGCCAGAGCCAGGTCGCATGACTGACGGACGATTTTTTCTTCTATGTCTGAAGGGAAAACTCCCGGGTAAACTGCGATTGAGTCTCCTGAATGTATGCCGGTCCGTTCAATGTGCTCCATGATTCCTGGAATAAGAACGTCTTTGCTGTCGCAGATGCAGTCAACTTCCAGTTCCTTTCCTTCCATGTATTTGTCTATTAGAACCGGATTTTTTATTCCTCCGCGGAGAATTATCTTCATGTATTCTTTTACGTCCGCATTGTCCCTTGCTATGATCATGTTCTGGCCGCCTAATACGTAGCTTGGGCGCATCAATACGGGGTAGGTGATTCTTGCCGCTGCTTCAAGTGCTTCCGCTTCTGTAAAAACGGTTAGTCCTTTTGGCCTTTTTATGTTTAGCCTGTCGCAGAGCTCTTCAAAGCGTTCCCTGTCTTCTGCAAGGTCTATTGCGTCTGCGCTGGTTCCAAGAATTTTTACACCTTGGCTGTCCAGGTATTTTGCAAGCTTGATTGCAGTTCCACCTCCAAAGGCAACTACAACGCCAAGCGGTTTTTCTACGGCAAGTACGTTCATTACATCCGGTGGCGTTAGCGGTTCAAAGTACAGACGGTCGGCTGTGTCAAAGTCTGTGGAAACGGTCTCCGGGTTGTTGTTGATGATTGCAACTTCGTAGCCAAGTTTTTTAAGGGCTTGAACGCACTGGACTGATGCGTAGTCAAATTCTATGCCCTGCCCGATGCGGATTGGTCCTGAGCCAAGTACGACGATGGTCCCTTTTGATTTGTCTGACATAAAAATCCTCTGAAAAAAAGAAAAGGCGACACCGCTCCTAGATACGATGTCGCCTTTGACTTCTTTCGATTATAATATCATTTTTGCAAATAAGTTGCAAGAACATTAGATGCAACATTAGATGCAATTGCATCAGATGCAATAATCGTAGCCAACAAAAGCCTGGTTTTTTTCCGTAAGGTCGTTAAGATGCACGGAATCCACGTAGTCGTTGATTGTGCTCTTAAAGTCATTCCAGAAGAAGCGGCTCCCTTCGGAAAAGACGGTGTTGTTTTCGAAGGTGGAAAGAGGTGCAAGTTCCCCTTCCATTGCCCTTAGAATCTCGCCTATCGTGTAGTCCTGGGGCTTTTTGGTTAGCCTGTAGCCTCCGCAGATTCCCCTTGAGCCAGTCACAAGCCCTGCTTTTCCCAGCTGAATTAGAATCTGTTCAAGGTACTTTACGGAAAGATTGTGCCTGTGGGAAAGAGTTTTAAGCGGAATACATTTGCCTCCGTCTCCCATTGCCAGGTCTTCCATTATGAGAAGTGCATACTGCCCGCGTGTTGAAATTTTGTACATTTACATTTCTCCAAATGCGTCTCTTATTCTGTTGAGTGCATCCTCAAGCACAGGGCGTGGGGTTGCAACATTTATCCTCTGGTAATATTCACCTTCCGGCCCGAACATGGTTCCCCTGTCAAGCCAGACTTTTGCCTTGTTTACGATTATGTCGTCAATCTCCGAATCCGAAAGTCCAAGTGCGGAAAAATCCAACCACAAAAGGAATGTCCCTTCCGGTTCTATAAGCTTTACCTTGGGCAAGTTTTCCGAAAGGTAGCTGCGGAGAAAGTCTATGTTGTCCTTAAGGTGTTCTTTTAAGGCGTTTAGCCATGGTTTTCCGCTTTTGTATGCTGCGCGTGCGGCTGTAAGTCCAATAAGGCTTGGCTCGTCGTAACCAGTCTTATCCTTTTCGTCACGGAATTTTTTGCGCAAGACGGGGTTCTTTATAAAGTTGGTGGAAAACTGAAGGCCTGCAAGGTTAAAGGTTTTGCTTACAGACATAGAGACCACGCTGTTTTCCGCTGCTTCTGGCGAAAGGCTGGAGAATACCGTGTGGCTGTTCGGCTCATAGACAAAATCGTTGTGAATCTCGTCCGCAAAGACAATCACCTTGTTGCGTAGGCAAATCTCCGAAAGCTTCTGTAATTCTGCCCTTGTCCAAACTCTTCCCACTGGGTTGTGGGGGCTGCAAAGTATAAAGAGCTTTACATTGTTGTCTACTATCTTCTGCTCAAAGTCTTCAAAGTTTATCTTGTACTTTCCATTTTCTTCATATAAAGAAGATGTAACAAGCTTCCTGTTGTTAAGCTCTATCATGTTCTTGAAAGGGTAGTAAACCGGAGTCTGTATTATTACCGCATCCCCTTCCTTTGTAAAAGCCTTTATTGCGCAGGAAATGCCAAAGACAACGCCCGGTGTTGTTACGAGGTCGTGCCTGTCCGGGGAAAAGTTGTGCTCCCTTTGCATCCAGTTTTTGAGTGACGCAAAAAAATCATCGTCAAGACATGAATAGCCGAATATTCCGTGGTCCACCTTCTTGTGAATTGCATCCAGAATTTCCGGTGCTGTTGGAAAGTCCATGTCTGCAACCCAAAGCGAAAGAACGTCCTCTGGTTTTCCGCGGGCTACGGCGAGGTCTGTTTTTATAGAGTTAGTGCCGTGGCGGTCTACTACTTTGTTGAATTCATATTCCATAAGCTCAAGTCCTTATACATTTTTTTTATAACCCTATTGACTTACTAGGATATTTGTAGTATAAGTGTAATTACCTATTAAGTCAATAGGTAATATTATGTTTTATGGAGCTTGGCAAATATGGCAAAAATACTGGATCAGCCGCGGTATAAGTGTGCTCTTGCAGCAATGCAGACAGTTCATGCAATTACGGGAGCAATACCTGTTTTGCATTCAGGACCCGGATGCGCCGCAAAATTAAATGATAACAACGGAACAAGCGGACGTTTTAGCCCGAACATCTTTCCGTGCAGTTCTGTTAGTGAAAAGGAAGTTGTTTTTGGAGGAACGGGCAAACTGCGTTCTACCATAGAAAATGCGCTTAAGGTTATTGATGCCGATTTGTTCGTGGTTCTTTCCGGATGTACAAGCGAAATCATCGGTGACGACATTGAAGAAGTCGCAGGAAACTTCGCTGACGAGAAAAAGCCTGTTCTCTGGGCAAAGACACCTGGCTTTAAGGGTAACAACTATCTTGGCCACGACTGGATCATAAAATCCATCTTTGAGCAGTACCTTGAGCGCGAAGAAGTTGTTTCTTCTTATTCAAATGCAGAAGGTGAAGTTGTTAAGGAAAAGGGGCTTGTAAACCTTTTTGTTGCTCCTCCCCAGCAGGATCCCTATTGGCTTGGAAACCTCCGCGAGATAGAAAGCCTTCTTTCTGCAATAGGTCTTAAGCCCAATACAATTTTTGGCTTTGGACGCGGCATAGAGAACATCAAAAAAATTCCCCAGGCAGAATATACAATCCTAGTTTCTCCATGGACAGGTCTTGAAAGCGCAAAGTATCTTGAGAGGCGTTTTGGCATAAAGCTTTTGCAGTATCCGGTTCTTCCGATTGGTGCTACGGAAACAAGCAAATTCCTCCGTGCAGTTCAGGAATTTACCGGTGCAGACAAGGAGCTTACCGAAAAGGTAATCACAGAAAAGGAAGCAGAGTTCTACTATTATATAGAACGCTTTGCAGACACACTGCTTGAGACCCGTATTCTTGGCAAACGTTTTGCAGTTGCAAGCGACAGCGAATATTCAATTGCGGTAACAAAGTTCCTTGTAAACGACATGGGACTCTTCCCGGAAAAAGTTTTTATTACAGACGATGCGCCTAAATCTTTCCAGCAGAAAATTACGGACGAAGTGAACAACCTTAACTACGGAATAAAAACTCCGGTTCAGTTTACTACGGACGGACATGACATTCACGAACAGATTAAGGCTGCTGATTTTGCAGGAACACCTCTTATCCTTGGTTCAAACTGGGAAAAGAAACTTGCTGCGGAACTTGGTGCCCACTTTGTAAACGTAAGCTACCCAATGTTGGAAAAGCTTGTAATCAACGACCACATTGCAGGCTATTCAGGAGGACTCCATCTTCTTGAACAGATATTCACCGCCGCAATGAGCAAGCTTAAGCTGTAGAAAGGAGACATTATGCCATTTAACTTTAAGAATGCAAACATAGCAATCCGCGAAAACCGTCTTGGTTCCATAACAGGCTTTGTTGGAGACCTTGAGACGCTTGTAAAAAAATCAGAAGACGGAAGCCTTCGTAACCGCGAGCGCTGCTTTAGCCAGTCAAGCTCATGTCTTTCCGGATGCGCGCTTAATGCACTTGCCGCTATCCGCAACGTTGCAGTTGTTTACCACGCACCAGCAGGATGTACCGCAATGGCAAGCAATGATGCCGTAAAGTTTGGACAGATTGCAGCCCGCGTAAACAAGACAACAAATTCTGTTTTTGTCTGCACAGACTTAAACGAAAAGGACACCGTCTTTGGCGCAACAAATGATTTGGTAAAAATAATCCGCCACACTTACGAAACCTACAAACCGGATGCAATCTTTGTTTCCACAAGCTGTGTTTCTGGCGTTACCGGAGAAGACGTTGACGGTGTTGCAAGCGATTTGGATGCAGAGCTGCCAATTCCTGTAATTCCCGTCCACTGCGAAGGATTCAAGTCGCGCATCTGGGCAAGCGGTTTTGACATTTCCGACCACGCAGTTTTGCAGGGAATAGTTCAGCCTCCAAAGCAAAAGCGAAGGACCATAAACATAAAGAACTTCTACGAAAGTGCCCGTCCGCAGATTACAAAAATCTTCAACGAAGTCTTTGATGCAGAGCCCCAGTTCCTCTACTGCAATGCAACCATAGAAGAACTTAGCCACCTTAGCGAAGCGCTGTGCACCGTCTGTATCTGCGGAACACTCGGAACATATCTTGGAAATGCTCTCGAAGAAGCATACGGAGTTCCTTACGTCCACACAATAAACCATTCGGGTATAACCGGTTTTGAAACATGGCTGCGCGGAATTGGAGACACTATCGGAAAGCGTGCAGAAGTTGAAGCCTATATAGAAAAGCAGCGTGCCATCTTCATTCCTCAGATAGAAGAGATTACAAAACAGCTCAAGGGCTTGCGCGCAGTAATCGGTATGGGACCAGGCTTTACCTACGAAATTGCCCGCGTACTCCAGGAATTTGGAATGACCGTAGACTATGCTCTTGCATGGCACTACGACTACAAGTACGACAACGGAAAAGTTCCGCCTGCACTTGAACACCTGCTCCAGAATTCTCCAAAAGACATGAGGGTAGCGGTTGCAGACCAGCAGAACTACGAGGTTCTTAACATACTCAACCACTATAAGCCTGATGTTTACTTTAGCCGCCATCCGGGAACAACTGTCTGGGCAATTAAGCAGGGCTATGCCGCAGTCTTTGTTGCAGACGAGTACACGGTATTCGGTTACGAGGGAACTTTGAGTTTTGCAAAGCTCATCCGCGACACAGTTACAAACCGCAGCTTTGAAAAAAATCTTGCAGCCCGCATAAAGCTTCCCTACACAAAGTGGTGGTACGAGCAGAACGCAGATAAGTTTATTAAGGAAGAGGCAAAGAAATAGGGAGTAGAATTTACAAGGGGGAAAGCCTTCCCCTCGTCCGCACTTCGTTGCGGCCTACCCCTTCTAGCGGGGGACACCCCCGCAACGCCCCCGTTAATATCAGGAGATATTTTATGGCAAAAAAAATAAATGAATCATTAACAGAATTAGTTGGAAACACTCCTTTAGTCCGCTTGCACGGCTATGAAAAAAAACTCGGTCTTAAGGCTCATCTTCTTGCAAAGGTTGAATACTTTAACCCCATCGGAAGCATTAAGGACCGCATCGTACTACGCATTATTGAAGATGCTGAGCGCGAAGGAAAAATAACTCCGGGCAAGACAACCCTTATTGAATACACAAGCGGAAACACCGGTATTGCAGTTAGTGCCATTGGCGCCATGAAGGGATATGATGTTACGATCTATCTTCAGGACGGAACAAGTCAGGAACGGTTTGACATTATGAAGGCCTTTGGTGCAAACGTAACTCGAATAAGCAATGTGCCAGAGATTCAGGAAGCACTAAAAACTACAAACGGAGACTTTGTGGCAGCTACCAACATCTTAAAGCAGCATATCCGTGACCGTCAGGCAGCTGGAGAAAACATTTACTTTGTTGATCAGATGCTTAATCCAAAGAATCCGCTTGCCCACCATGATACAACTGGTGTTGAAATATGGGAGCAGACAGAAGGAGACCTTGCAGCAGTTGTAAGTGCTGTAGGAACAGGAGGAACAATCCGTGGCATAAGCGATTATGTTAAGTCCCAGAATCCAAACGTAAAGGTTATTGCCGTAGAGCCTGCACTGGACGCAACAGCCCTAACAGGAATCCACAACTTTACGGAAGTGCCGGAAGAGCGTGTTCCTCTTTCCGTAAAGGGAAAGGTTGGCATCTATGACGAAGTTCTGATTGCTAATGTTGACAAATCATTTAATGCTGCCCGCATAGTTGCAAAGTCGGACGGTGTTCTTGTTGGAAATTCAAGCGGTGCGGCCTTGTGGGGAGCAACAGAGATTGCAAAGCGTCCTGAGTTTGAAGGAAAGAATATCGTAGTTGTTTTCCCGGATACAGGTCTTAGGTACCTTAGCACGGACCTTTTTAAAGAATAACACATCCCTGTCACCCCGAACTTGATTCGGGGTCTGTATTACAGATTTTTACACCGGAAATACATGACACTACAGCAGATTAAATATATTCCGGGAGTTGCGGAATGTGGCTCCCTGAATAAGGCATCCGAAAAGCTCTATATCTCCCAGCCTTCGCTAACAAGCGCCGTTCATGAACTGGAATACGAAATTGGTTTCCAAATTTTTTCCAGAAGCACCCGCGGTGTTACCGTAACGGAGCAGGGAAAGCAGTTTATTCAGGATGCCCGTTCTCTTTACAAAAACTATGAGTCGCTTTTAAAAAAGTATACCGAAAAGGAAAAAAAGACTTTTGGTGTTTCAACTTTGTACTATGCCTTTGCCAGAACTGCATTCGTGGATTTGGTAAAACGTTTTTCCCCGGAAGGCTACGACTTTTCTTTCCGGGAGATGAAAGGCGAAGAAATTATTGATGACGTTGCAGAAGGGCGTAGCGAACTTGGGATTATTTACCTGAGCGACGGTAACCGTGAAGAGACACAAAAAGAACTTGCTTCAAAAAAAGTTATCTTTCACCACCTTACGGAATGCAATGCCTTTGTCTACCTTTACAAAGACCATCCCCTTGCGGAAAAGTCATCGATATCTTTGGACGAACTTTCAGACTTTCAGTTTGTAACTTACGACAGAAGCGAACTGAATGCCTTTTTTTCCAAAGAGGTTTTGGAACGAAGGGAGCTTACACAGGCAATAACGGTGGCAGACCGCTCAACAGTCCTTAGCCTTTTAAAGTCATTGAACGGCTACACATTTCTTTCCGGCATAATAGGGGAAGAAAGCGACGGTGACTATATTCCGATTCCGCTAAAAAACATAGAGGAAGATTTTACCCGGACATTTGAACTTGGCTACATTACCAAAAAGGATGTCCACATGAACAATATTGCCCTTACATACATAGACAACATCCGGCGCATACTTCATATTGCTGGATTCACCTGCTGATTTGGAGCTTGGCTTATGATTAACAAAGAATATCTCTTTGAAGACACGCAGAATTTAAATCCTTCTGCGCTGCCAGATTATTCCACCCTGGATTTTATTTCTAATGGCTCTCACATTTACGGAGAGATTATGTGGCCTTCAAGTGAATTCTCTGAGCCCCGCCCCTGCGTAATAATGCTGCACGGATTCCCGGGAACTGCACGCAACGATGACATTTCCCATGCTCTGTGCCGCATTGGTTGCGTTGTCCTTGTTCCACACCACAGAGGTGCATGGGGTAGCCAGGGTAAGTATTTAATTTCCAACTGCATCGAAGACGCATACAATCTTGCCCAGTACGCACATTCCGAACGCTTTACGGAAAAATACAACGTAAACCCCAACCACATTTTTTTGCTTGGACACAGCATGGGTGCAAACTCGTCTTTAAATGCGGGAAAGAACCTTGACTGGCTTGCTGGAATAATCATGCTTACCCCATACGATCCAACACGCTACCTTAACTGCGACAAGGAAGTTTATCTTCGTTCTCTTTTGGAAGAGGGCCGCATCCTCCATTCAGACGGAATTGACGTTATCTATGATGATGTTCTTTGCCGCCGCGAAGAGATAAGCCACCCCAATGCATTCGAAAAGGTAAAGGACAAAAACATAATTGTCTTTGCAGGCAAGTACGATTCTGTTTCTCCTATTGACGAAATGATTATGCCCCTTTGGGAAAAGCTTGCCGCCCACAAGACAAGTGCCGTTCAAAAACTTGTTGAATACCCAACCGAACATGGACTTATAGGCCGCCGCATTTCCATGATCCGCGAGATTGCAGACTTTATTGCCAGCGTCACATCCCGGTTATAAGCATACATTTTTTTGCAAATTCCAAAACAAACTATTCCTCATTATCAGAAAAAGCTATAGGACATATAAAAAACTTATATTTTACATTCTTCCTGTAAAATTGTATAACATAGTAAATCAGTAGGTAATTACTGAAAATAATTCTGAATACAGGAATGGTGCAATGAGTGTTTTATTAAAAGACAAGGTTGAAATCCGGGAAAACAGGCTTCACACGATTCTAACTTTTAACGGGGATGCAAAGTCCTTGGATGAAGCTTCCAGAGAAAACAAATTAAAAATAGGCCGATTTAAATTCAGCCAGTGCGGAAACTGTCAGGAAGGCTGTGCGTTTATGCAGGTTTATTCCATTCATGATGCTGCAGTTGTAAGTCATTCCCCAATAGGATGCTACGCAAATGTTTCTGAGCGCTGGAACGGAATGGCAAACGTTGCAAAGATAAGGGGAAAAGATTCTTTTAGCCACCATGCCATCTGTACGAATATCCAGGAATCGGACACAATTTATGGAGGCGCAAAGAAGCTTCGCCACGCAATAGAAGAAGCATACAATCGTTATTCTCCCAAGGTAATTTACATAACAACTTCATGCGCATCTGGTATTGTTGGTGATGACGTTCATTCTGTTGCACGCGAAATGAGCGGCCAACTTGGTATTCCTGTATTTGCAGTTGAATGTGAAGGTTTTAAGTCCAGAATATGGTCTACTGGTTTTGATGCAGCTTTTAATGGCATCTTGAATACTGCTCTTAAAGCTCCGGAAAAAAAGCAGGAAGACCTTGTAAATGTTTTTAACTTTTCAGGAGTTGACACTTTTACGCCTTTGCTAAAAACAATAAATTTACGCCCGAATTACCTTGTGGAAACAAGAAGCTTTGAAGAAATATCCACTATGTCAGAGGCTGCCTGTACTTCAACAATTTGCGAAACCCTTGGAACTTTTGTTGCAGACCGCCTTGAAAAACTCTACGGTGTTCCTCAGGTTCGTGGCCCTGCTCCCTACGGAATTCAGTGGACTGACAGGTGGCTGCGCGAGGTTGCAAAGCTTACAGGACGGGAAAGCATTGTTGAAGAGGCTATAAAGAAAGAACACGAGCGTATTGCTCCAGAATTAAATGAGCTTCGGGAATTCTTTAAGGGAAAGAAAGTTTATATTTTCTCCGGTGCATCCTATGCTCACAATATGGCAAGCGTATGTTATGACCTTGGACTTGAGGTTATTGGAATTACAACCTACCACCATGACCAGCAGTATGACACTAAGGAAATAAACACCGTAAAGTATCTTGTTGAGACTATGGGTAACGTTCCAAACTATACAATCTGCAACAAACAGCCGTATCAGGTTATAAAATTTCTATCAAAGCTTTCTCCTGACTTTTTGATTGTGCGCCATCAGGCATTGACGGTTCTTGGCTACAAGCTTGGCATTCCTTCAATCATGGAAGGTGATTCAAACAAGTGCGTAGGTTACGATGGAACAATTGATCTGGGACGCAGAATTCAAAAAATCCTAAAAACAAGAAAGCTCTATGAAAACATTGCACGCCACGTTGAATTTCCCTATACGGAGTGGTGGCTTAAAAAAGATACGGACCCGTTTACTTTTGTAGGAGGACTTTAATCTATGAATTGTGAAATTTCAGAACCAAGATTTACTTGTGCACTTGGTGCGCAGAATACCGTGCTTGCCATTCCAAGGGCAATTCCTATTGTTCACGCTGGGCCGGGTTGCTCTTCGATAGTTTCTGCTTTTGCACAGTCGGGCTATCAGGGTGAAGCTTATGCTGGTGGAAATCAGGTTCCTTCTACAAATACGGATGAATCAAATGTTGTCTTTGGCGGTGAGCGTGATTTGCGTAGCGAAATAGAAAGTTCAATGCAGGTTATGAAAGGAGATTTGTTTGTGGTGCTTTCCGGATGTACCGCAGGCATTATTGGTGACAATGTTGAAGAGATTGCAAAGGATTATGCGGCTGAAGGGCTTCCTGTTGTTGGAACTGACACTCCAGGCTTCAAAGGCAACGCTTATCATGGGCATGAGGCTGTCATAAAGGCAATAATAAACCAGTATGTTGGGAATGTAAAAGCTCAGGTTAAAAAGGGACTTGTTAATGTATTTGCAGATGTTCCCGCTCAAAACCCATTCTGGCGCGGCGACTTTGAGCAGCTAAAAATCCTTATTGAAAAGCTGGGGCTTAAGGTAAACATTCTTTTTGGACCTTCAAGCCGGGGTGTTGAAGAATGGAAGGAAGTTCCTAATGCAGAGTTCAATATCCTTGTTTCTCCTTGGGTAGGACTGGATGTTGTTGAACTCCTAAAAAAGAAATACGGTACTCCATACCTTCATTATCCTATACTCCCTGTTGGCGCATTGCAAAGCAGTGATTTCCTTCGCAGTGTTGCAAACTTTGCAGGAATAGACAGTTCTCTTGCAGAAGATGTAATCAAAAAAGAAGAAAAACGCTATTACGAATATTTCGTAGATACCGCAGATTTCTTTTCTTCGCTGCAGAACAACCTGCCTTATGAACTTTATGTTTCCGGTGACAGCCTTACTACTTTCGGAGTTACAAAATATCTTGAAAACGAAGTGGGGTATATTCCAAACGGAATTTTTGTAACGGACAATCCAAACCAAAAGAACGAAGAAAAACTGCGCGAACTTTTTGCAAAAGAATTTCCCGATTATGCGGACAAGATTTTCTTTGAGATTGATTCAGAAAAAATCCGTTACAGGGTTGAACCTGAACTTAAGAATACAAACCGGGCTCTTGTTCTTGGAAGCGACTGGGAAAAGGTATACACAAAGCAAAGCGGAAATCTTTTTCAATATATAAGCGCACCAATTCATCAGCAGCTTATAGTTGAAAAAAGTTATGTCGGGTATCGGGGCGGACTTCGTCTGCTTGAAGATATATATAATACTCTCTTTGAGGGTAAAACAATCACAAACCAGACCTATCAGGCAAAACTTGCATAGGGCTATGGAGGTATCAACATGAAAAAATCATTTACGAAATTGGTTTCCATTGGAATTCTCTTTTTGCTCTTGATGGCTGGTATGTCGGGCTGCAAAAAGGATGGTAAGAAGGCTGCGGCAAAGTATTCGCTTACTTTTGCAAAGGGGGCTTCCGGGCACGCGCTGAATCCGCTCTTTGAACTTGGCAAAAGGTATTATTCTGATTACGAGATTAACGTTAACGTTGTTCCCCTTGAACGCGAACAGATATTCGAAGCGGAAAGCATTGGCAAAGTTGACGGTGCCTATAACGACCTTGCCTTTCCTCTAAAATACGGCGGAGATGGAGGAAACATAGTCATTTACGGCGGAGCAATGAACGGAGGTATGGTTCTTCTTGCAAACGCTAAGACTGCCCAGTCAAACCCGGACATAAAGAATCCTGCAAACTGGAATGGGCTTTCCATAACAGTACAGCCTTTCTCCATCGGCGAAGTCATTCTTAAGGGTGTGCTTAAGAACAAGTATAATATGGATCCAGAAAAAGATGTCAATTTCAAAATCATCCAGGGACAGGCAGAAGAGCTTGCCGCAGTTCAAAAGGGAAATATAGACATAGTAATAATCGGGCCAGACTTTGTGGAGACAGGGCTTAACATGGGGCTTGTCTACCTCTTCCCGCTTGTTGACCTGGAAAAGGATTATGTGTGCTGCCGCCAGACTTCCAATGCGGACAAATTCAATTCAGAAAAAGAGGCATACGTAAGGCTTCTAAAGGCTCACATAAGGGCGTTCAAGGCTTACAAGACGGAAGACCAGAAGGCTTTGGTAAAGGAAATGTCCAAGAGTTCCGGCATAGATGAAGACTGGATTTACGATTACCTGTACGACATAAACAAGACACAGGGGCGCTCGCACAATCCGGATCCCAACTACAACGGAAGTTCTGCTGTTTACGAGACCTTTGACCAGAGCCGTCCTCTTGAGGAATTCTTCAAAATAGACGTTTACGCAAAGGCACTAAAAGAAATACAGCAGGAGTTCCCCGAAGACCAGTTCTACAAAGACATGTGGACTTTCTTTGTAGAGCATAACAACAAGTATCCGGGCTTTGATTCAATAATATAGTCTGGATAAATCGGAGAGAGTAAAACTTGCAAAGAATTTTGCGGGCGGGGTGCTGATGGGAAAAACAATTATTGAAATAAAAAATCTTAGCATGGTATATGAAAACGAAGAAACGTCATATACTGCGCTGCATAATATAAATTTGGACATCAACGAGGGCGAATTTATATGCATTGTAGGCTCCAGCGGGTGCGGAAAATCATCCTTGCTCGGTGTACTTGAAGGGCTTAACAAGATTTCCGGGGGAGAAGTCCTTATAAACGGAAAGCCTGTTACAGGTCCAGGAGTGGAAAGGGCTGTCGTGTTCCAGAACTATTCACTTTTTCCGTGGATGACAGCAAAACAGAACATTGCATTTGCTGTTTACGAGAAAGGCAAAAAGTCTAAAAAAATATCCAAGCGGGAAGCATCAAAAATTGCAGAAACCTATCTGGAAAGAGTGGAGTTAAAGGGCGTGGAAAACAAACTGCCAGGTTCCCTTTCCGGAGGAATGCAGCAGCGCGTTGCCATTGCAAGAGCTTTAGCCTGCGACCCGCAAATTCTTTTGATGGACGAACCCTTCGGTGCACTTGATGCAAAAATCAGAGAAAATCTTCAGGAACTTCTTTTAAAGCTTTGGCGGCTGGACGACAAGAAAAAGACAATAATCTTCGTTACCCACGATCTAAGCGAAGCAATTTTTCTGGCAGACAGAATAGTTTTTATGATTCCAAAAGAAATTCATGAAGTAATAGAAGTAAAAATTCCCCGTCCCCGTTCACGGAAGGAATTCTACATGTGCAAGGAATACAACGAAATTAGCGAGAAGCTAAAAGATTTGTTCTATGACGGCGAGAACAATATAATTTTACCGGGAGGTGCGGGTATATGATTGGCAAGACAAAAAATTACTTTGGCTATTTTTTCAATATAGCGAATATTTTCTTTTTGGCAACCATGGCCTGTTTTTTCTTTCCAAGCAAATATGCAGTTTCCATGAGGAGCGGTTTAAAAACACCCCTGTTTTTTATCATAGTTCTTTGCCTTTCGGAAGCGGCATTTTTGATTCAACTTTTTGACGAGAAGAAAAGCCGTGCAGCAAAGGACATAACAGCTTTTGTCTTTGTTTGTGCCTTTGCATGGGAATTGTTCGTTTCTAGACTGAATTTTTTGCCATACGTATTTGTTCCGGCACCGGAGAATGTCTTTTCTGTGTTTGTTCAGGACTGGAGACAAATATTGGACGGTTTTTTTAATTCAATGTTTCTTCTTGCAGTTGGAATGACGCTTTCAATTGCAAGTGCTGTGATTCTTGGTACGCTTGTTGGCTGGAATCAACGTGCCGCCAAAGCCGTATATCCAATTGCAAAGGCAATATCAACAGTTCCTCCTTTGATTTACACCCCTTACGTTGTTCTTATAATGCCAACTTTTAGGCTTGCTTCCATTTTTGTAATTTTCCTTACAAACTTTTGGGGAACTTTCATGGGGTCAATCAACAACACTGCCTTTGTGGAAAAGAGAATCGTGAATGCAGCCAAGGTCCTGAATCTTTCCACCCCGTCCATATTGTTCAAGGTCATAATTCCGTTCAACCTTCCGCGAATTATAAACGGTCTTCCGATTCAGCTGGCTTCTGCCCTTATGACTCTAACCGCTGCGGAAATGCTCGGTGCTGAATCCGGAATGGGTTTTTATGTAAAAATATCCCTTGCTTTTGCCAATTATACAAAGGCGATTGCCGGAATATTCTTTATAGGATTTGTCGTTACGGGATTGAACGCTCTTATTAACATTGCCAAAAAAAGGCTTATAAAGTGGAGTTATTGATATAAAAATGGGGGTTATAGCCTTAGTCTATATCTCCCATATAAAAAATATATTATACAAAGTTTCTGTTTTTGGATATAACATACTAAGTTACTAGGTAATTAACAGCTAATGCTCCTATTATTTAAAAATCCTGTCGGAGGGAGTTTTATCATTCTTTGGAGCAGGAAAATCTTTGCGAGGTGTGTTATGGGAAGAAAATGTTTTGCTTTAATAAAAAGACTTTTTCCCGCATTGGGAATTCTTCTTGTTTTTTTAGTTCAGGTTGCCATACCGGACAGTAGCCTTCATCCTGAATCAAAGCATCATTACTACGAAGGTTTGCTTTTTATTCTTCTTGGCATGTCTCTGCTCTTTTTTGCACTTTCGTTTTTTGTAAAAAAAATCCGCGAAGACCTTACGGAGAAGGGACCTTTTCTTTTGGGAGCTGCAGGTCTTGTGATTGTGATTAACCTTGCCACCGCAAAGTTTGCACTTTTACCCGTCATCTTTTTTCCAACATACAATAATGTTCTTGCAGTTTTTGTGGAGCAGACATCCCTTCTTGCAAAATGCGTCTGGTATTCATTCAAACTTTTGCTGCTGGGTGTTTTTTGGGGAGTGCTGATTGGTTTTATAACCGGTGTTTGCCTTGGCTTTTCCAAGAAGGTCTATTACTGGATTAATCCCTATATCAAACTGATTGGTCCTATTCCTGCAACTGCATGGATTCCACTTGTGCTTACAACTTTTCCAACACCATTTGGAGCTAGCGTTTTTATAATTGCACTTTCCGTTTGGTTCCCGGTTCAGCTTATGACAAGTTCAGGAATTCAGAACACAAGCAAGGTCTATTTTGAAGTGGGAAAAACTTTGGGGGCAGGCACTTTCTTCCAGGTATTTAAGATTGCGGTTCCTGCAGCTCTTCCAAATATCTTTCAGGGGGTCTTTAACGGAATATGTGCAGCCTTTATTGCCCTTATGACTGCGGAAATGTTCGGTGCAAAATACGGCATTGGCTGGTACATAAGCTATCAGAAGGCAATGATGATGTATGCAGGTGTTTATGCCGGCCTTGTGCTGATTGCGGTTTTCTGTACGGTAATAATCACCTCGCTTTTTAAGGTTAGAAAGAGGCTTTTGGGTTGGCAGAAGGGGCTTATCAAGTGGTAGGGGCTTCCCCGTCGCTTTGCGCCGGGTCGGGCTTTGCGCACTTCCGCTATCGCTCCATACCGCTTGCGCGGTACGCCTGCGGCGGTGCTCCAATCCCTAAGCCATGCAAAAGAGGAGAAAATAAATGAGTGGAGAAATTAAATTATCGAATATAACAAAAATCTTTAATCAGGGCGAAGCGGAAGAAGTTACTGCTCTTAACGGAGTGGACTTTACAATTCCTGCTGGAAGTTTTGTCTCTCTTATTGGACCTTCTGGCTGCGGAAAGACGACACTCCTTAGATGCATAGCTGGACTTGAAAATCCTACAAGCGGAGAAGTTTTTGTTGACGGAACAAAAATTACAAAACCAGGAAGCGACCGTGGCTTTGCTTTTCAGCAGGCAAATCTTTTTCCTTGGCTTACAATCCGCGAAAATATTGCATTTGGTTTAAAGGCGCGCCATATCTACAAGGAGCGTAAAAATGACGTTGACGAGTTTATAAAGCTTGTTGGTCTTGAAGGGTTTGAAAAGTCATTCCCCCACCAGCTTTCCGGAGGTATGAACCAAAGGGCAAGTCTTGCACGCGCTCTTGTTGGACATCCAAAAATTCTTCTTCTGGATGAACCGCTTGGAGCTCTTGATGCCTTTACCCGTATGACTATGCAGGACGAAATTATCCGTTTGTG
>JAGACC010000302.1 GCA_017614295.1 Treponema sp. | reverse complement strand
TATATCACCATCAAAAATTTTCACATTCTTTTTTGATTGACTAATTATATCCAAAATATTATTCCATATCGTTTGGTTTTTCATAATCAATGCAACTCTTCCTTGCAAACAAAGTAGCGGCAGGGATTGGAGCACCGCCGCAGGCGTTCTCGCGGAGCGAGAATGGAGGGGTTGGGGCCCCGGAAGTGCGGAAAGCCCTTAGCAAAAAAAATTGCCGCCCAAAGGTTTAACAATGGACGGCAAGATAAAAAAAGTTTTACCTTATGGGCGAACAATTACATCTGCCAAGTGCGGGCGTTTTTCCATGTCCTTCTTAAGGCCTTCTTCGCGAGCCTTGTTTACGTAAGACGGATCCTGGAAGGAATACTTAAAGTTTGTGTGAACATCGTAAGTTCCCTTCATAAGGGCATAAGCGTCTTCCGTCATAACAAGCTCTTCGTCGGTCGGAATTACAAAAATCTTTGTTGCGCTGTCGTCTGCACTGATGCATGTTTCTGCGTTACCGGTAAAGCTCCATTCGTTTTTCTGAGCGTCAATTTTAATTCCGTAGTTTTCAAGACCGGAGCATGCCTTAAAGCGGGTAATTGGTCCGCGCTCTCCAACACCGGCTGTCCATACGATTGCATCTACGCGGCCAAGTTCTGCTGCAAATGCACCGATGTACTTCTTTATGCGCAAGGCTTCCATCTCTATAGAAAGCTGGCAAAGCTTGTCTCCCTTTGCTGCATCAATTTCTATGTCGCGGCGGTCAGAATACTTTGTAGTAATTCCAAGGCATCCGCACTTTTTGTTAAGGGCTTTATCCATCTCGTCTGCAGACATGCCTGTTTTGCGCATGATGTAGAATGGAAGGGCTGGGTCAAGGTCTCCACTGCGGGTTCCCATAACAAGGCCTTCGAGCGGGGTAATACCCATTGTTGTGTCGTAGCACTTTCCGTTTTTTACAGCACACATGGAAGAACCGTTACCGATGTGGCAGATGATGATGTTTGTGTCTTCCGGCTTTTTGTGAAGAAGAACAGCGGCTCTCTTTGCGGTGTAGAGGAAAGATGTTCCGTGGAATCCGTAGCGGCGGGCTGCATATTTTGTGTACCATTCGCGGGGAATTGCATACATGAATGTTTCTTCCGGCATGGTCTGGTGCCAGGCTGTATCCATGATTGCTGCATGTGGAACGTTTGGCATAACCTTCTGTGCTGCTTCAATACCCATGATGTTTGCCGGCATATGGAGCGGTCCAAGGTCTATTACTTCGCGGAAGCCGTCAAGAACTTCCGGTGTAATAAGGACAGACTTTGTGAACTTTTCGCCACCATGCAAAACGCGGTGTCCTACGGCTCCAATTTCGTCCATTGACTTTATTACGCCAACTTCCGGATCCGTAATTTCCTTGATGATTAATTCGATAGCCTCTTTGTGGGTTGGGCAGGGGCTTGTTATTTCTGTTTTCTTTCCCTTAGCCTTGTGCGTAATGCAGGAGCCTTCAATTCCGATGCGCTCTACAACGCCGTTTGCCATAACTTCTTTGTTGTCCCAGTCGTAAACCTGATACTTTGCGGAAGAAGAGCCGCAGTTCAATGTTAAAATAACCATTGCCATAACAAAAACCTTCTAGTAAAAAATTTATTCACTAGATTATATAACATTGGGATTTTTTTTTAAAGTATGTATTTCGTCCGATCAGGAGGGGGAAAGCCTTCCCCCTGGGTTCAGCCGCGAATCGCGTCTTCACCGCACCCCCATCTCCTAGGGGTTACACCCCTAAAACCCCTAATGCAAAAAAACATTTCTCATGCTATAATATGCCCAGAGGTATCCATGACAAATTTTATCTACGACATTCCGGTAAGAAATTACTTTGGCCCCGACCAGATTGAACATTTGAGCGAAGAAATAGGACGCTTTGGAAAAAATGCCCTGCTTGTTTACGGCGGAGGTTCAATAAAAAAGACTGGACTTTACGATGCTGTTATAGACCAGGTAAAAAAAGCTGGAGCAAGCCTCTTTGAACTTGGCGGAGTAGACCCAAACCCCCGTATAGAAAGCGTTAGAAAAGGTGCTTCCATCTGCAAAGAAAACAATATAGACGTAATCGTAGCGGCTGGCGGTGGATCTGCAATGGATGCCGCAAAGCTTATTTCTGCTGCAGCATGCGTAGACTTTGACCCCTGGCTCTTTATGGCAAAGAAGGAAAAGATTCAAAAGACCCTGCCCCTTATTACGGTATTAACCATATCTGCCACCGGCTCCGAGATGAACCCAACATGCGTAATCAGTAACCCGGAAACGGATGAAAAAACAGGCCTTACGGACAAGCACCTCTTTCCAAAAGCGGCATTCTGCAACCCTCTCCTAACATATTCCGTTAACACTTACCAGACGGCATGCGGAAGTGCAGACATACTTTCTCATATAATGGAAGTCTACTTTAACACCAACCAGGAACTCTACATGCTTGACCGCAGCATGGAAGCCATGATGAAAACCGTCATCAAGTACGCCCCCATTGCCCTTGCCAAACCTGACGACTACGAAGCCCGCGCAAACCTTATGTGGACATCATCCTGGGCAATCAACGGCTACATAAGCGGCTGCAACAAATCACCCTGGAGCTGCCACCCAATAGAGCACCAGCTTTCTGCCGTTTACGACATAACCCACGGACTTGGACTTGCCATAGTTACACCCCACTGGATGAACTTTGTCCTTAGCGGAGCAGATGAAGCAAAAGTGCAAAGATTCTACGACTTTGGCGTAAACGTCTGGAACCTTCCGGCACAGCAGGACAAAATGTCTGTAGCAAAAACCGCAATAGAAAAAACAAAGGAATTCTTCTATACAACTTTGGGGTTAAAGTCATCTCTTTCGCAACTTGGAATTACCGACGAGCACTTTGCGGAGATGGCAAAAAAGGCATGCGGTTCAGCGGGAACAATCAACGGCTGGAAAAAGCTTACCCCAAGCGACGTGGAAGCAATTTACAGGGCATCGCTTTAAAATTTGCAAAAACAGGCGCGGCAGGGATTGGAGGGGGCACGAAGTGCGTGCGTAGCACCGGCCGAGAGGGCAAGCCCCGGAAAGCCCATAAAAAATGGCCTCCTTGCCATTTTTTACTACGGTTTTTCTGCTAAAACCCGCGCTTACGCTAAGACCTGACGCGCCGTCCATGGCGCTGCTTGTTACCTATGAAAAAATGGCAAGATGTTCTTTTATGGAACGTTTTGTTTAACAAGGCATGCGCCGCAAAAAAAACAAAAAACCCGGCCAGAGTACAAGACAATGCATCTTGACCCGACCGGGCTTTTATTTTGCAAACTGCAATCACCGGATTTTACCGGCAAAGGCATTCAGCTTATTTTTTTGCAGCCTGCTTCTTAAAGGTCTTAGCACCTTCAATAACAAGGATAACCGCAAGAACAGCCATTGCAGCGGCAAAAGCAAACTGGAACCAGTCGCCCCAAACAGACTTGCCACCACTAATAACATTAACCTTTGCAATTATTGTCTTTACAAGGAATGTAAGAGTTGCTGCAAGCATGAAGATTGTAGGAATAAAGAACATCTTGTTGTTCTTGCCAACCTCACCAAGCCATGCGGCAACTGCCATCAATGCAATACCTGCCAAGAGCTGGTTTGCTGCACCAAAGAGACCCCAAATCTGAGAAAGTGAAAGACCACCAAGAATACAACCAATCACAACCATAAGGCTTGTGCCAAAGAGCGGATGTGCCAAAAGCTTGCGTACACCCTTTGCATCCTTCCAAGTCTTTTCGCTGTCCTTAAGGAACAATTCGCTGAACATAAAGCGGCTCAAGCGGGTACCTGTATCCAATGAAGTAAGTGCGAATACAGAAACTGCAAGTGTAAGAAGGGCGTTGATTGTGTTATAAACACCGGAACCTTCCTTGCCAAACATAATAGCAATACCAGCACCGAATGCAGCAGATGGAGAACCAAATCCCTTGTCCATCCACTTGTTGTAAACCATACCAACAGCAATAAGAGAAATAATGCCAAGAGCAGATTCAATAAGCATTGAACCGTAGCCAATAGCCTTTGCATTCTTCTCGTTGTCAAGCTGCTTAGAAGAAGTACCTGTAGAAATCAGAGAGTGGAAGCCAGAACATGCACCGCAAGCAACAGTAATAAAGAGTGTCGGGAACATAACGCCAAGCTTTGCAGAATTGAATGCAGGAATCTCAAACTTTGCGCTGCCTGTAAAAGCAGAAGCAAGAATACCAACAAAGGCAACAAGCATCATTGCATAAAGCAGGAAGCTAGAAAGGTAGTCGCGTGGCTGCAACATAATCCAAACAGGAATAAGGGAAGCAACCGCAATGTAAACGCCAATCAGGATAATCCATGTTGTGCGGCTCATTGCAAGGCCAAACTTAAGTCCGACTGCAATAGAAACTACAATTCCAACAATGCCGATGATTGTAGCAGGAAGAGTCTTAAGACCACACCTGTTTGTAAGAATACCGTAAACAATTGCAAGAACAATAAAGAATACGGAAATAATAGCTGTTGTCTGGTTGTTGGTAGGATTTGTTACAAAACCAGTTGCACCGTCTTTAGTAAAGAAGGTACCTGCAACAACGTTAACAAACGAAGCAATAACCAAAATCAAAACAAGAAGGGCAAAGATAATAAAGAGCTTCTTAGCAGTCTTGCCCATTGAATCCTTAATAATTTCGCCAACAGACTTACCTTCGTGGCGTACGGATGCAAACAAAGAACCAAAGTCCTGGAGTCCACCAAAAAAGATTCCTCCGATTACACACCAAAGGAATACAGGAACCCATCCGAACACCGCTGCCTGGATAGGACCGTTAATCGGACCCGCACCGGCAATTGAAGAAAAGTGGTGTCCCATCAAAACAGCTGGTTTTGCAGGAACATAGTCAACACCGTCCGTCATTGAATTGGCAGGCGTCTTTTTTGAAGGGTCAATACCCCACTGCTTTGCAAGCCATGAGCCGTAGAAAACGTAGCCAATGAAAAGCAAAACAATTGCAGCAATAATAATCAATAATGCTGTCATTTTTCATCTCCTCCTCAAGAGATTTTAGAAGCAGCTTCAAAAGTGCATCCTAAGCTTAGCAAAGAAACCCAGCATGACTTTTGAAACAGCCTCTTAAGTTTTTTATAGATTGCAAACAAGCTTCTTTAACGGTTTGCCCAGTCTGTTTGTGACCGTCTTGCCAGTGGAAACTTCGTATGCCAATGCCCTAAAATTGCTCCAGCCATGAAAGCCAAACATGTAAGACTTGTAATGCTTAAGCTTTTTTACAATGCTGAATGAATTTTCTTCTATTTTATTGCAAATGATTATTAGCGTAACGTCGGAATTACGGTGGTTAGAGTCAGGCTTTACTTTGGAAAGGCCGTCGGACCATGCCGCATCCGCCAATTCATTTATTTTTTGCTGATTAAGGTTCTCTTCGCTTGCGATGTAAACAAATTCATTTGAATCAATTTGCGCAATCTGCGCCGCTTTGACTAAAAAATACTGTTCGTTGTGCATCCTAAAAGTCGCCTGGGCTGCAAACGGCGGCAAAACACCTTCGGTTTTTACGTCATAGTAGCTGGCAAAAGAGCGCAACAACGAATCCAAAACACCTTTGTTATCCATCGTAACTTAAGTATATTCAGTATTATTAAAGTCGTCAAGATTATGCGGCACTTTCCTACTCCAACAAATGTTAGTGGAGCAACAATTTACCCCTTTTATTAGGGCTTTCCGGGGCTTGCCCTCTCGGCCGGTGCTACGCACGCACTTCGTGCCCCCTCCAATCCCTGCCGTGCTTGCTCCGCTAAAAAAATAAGGGGGACAACAGCAAAGTTCATCCCCCTTACACAAATTAATCTTAATAACTTTTACTGCTTATCGTCTTCTTTAGGAGCTTTGCTTGCAAGAAGGTTTGCATAGATTGCGCCGGAAATATTGTGCCATGTGCTAAAGACTGCTCCCGGAATAGAAGCAAGCGGGTACTGTGCAAAATGGGAAACAGCAAGAGATGTTGCAAGACCGGAGTTCTGCATACCAACTTCAATAGAAAGCGTGCGGCTCTTCTTTTCTCCCCTGCGCAAAAGTTTTCCTGCTCCGTAACCAGAAGCATATCCCAAGAGGTTGTGCAAAATTACAACAAGATAAATGATTGGGCTTGTAGAAAGAAGCTTTGCAGATGTTGCGGAAACAACTGCTGCAACAATAGCAACGATTGCGATTGTAGAAATAAGCGGCAAAACCTTAACTGCTGCCTGTGTAAACTTAGAGAAGAAGCGGTTGATAATCAATCCCAATACGATAGGAACAAGAACAACCTTTATAATAGAAAGGAACATTCCCAAAACATTAACGTCTACGCTTGTGCGAAGGTAAACCCATGTAAGGAAAGGAGTAAGCAATGGAGCAAAAAGAGTGGAAACAGCCGTCATTCCAACGGAAAGGGGAACATCACCCTTTGCCATGTAGGTCATTACGTTGGAAGAAGTTCCACCAGGACAAGTACCAACAAGCATTACGCCAACTGCAAGCTCTGTAGGCAAGTTAAAAATCTTAATAAGAACAAATGCAATAAGCGGCATAAGAATAAACTGTGCCAAAAAACCAATGATTATATCAAGCGGCCTGCTGAACACTACCTTAAAATCGCTTGGCTTAAGGGTAAGACCCATACCAAACATTACTATTCCCAAAAGCCAGTTGATGGAACTTGTCTTAATCCAGTTACATGACTGGGGAACAAAGAGAGCAAGGGCGGCAACAGCAATTACAATAAGAGCCATTAATTTACTTACAGTGATAGAAATCTTTTCAAGCACTTTTAACATAAAAATCCTCTTTTTTGATTAAAATTGCCGTATTCTAGCACCGTAAAAAATTTTTGTAAATATAGCTCCTAAAAATCATTCGGGGGTTGCCCGCCAAAGGCGGGCCGGGCTTTTCGGGGTTCCGGCCTTCGCCTACATTCGCGGACAAGCCGCGAACGCTTCGCGCCCCTACAATCCCTAACCCGTCTGCAACAATCACACCTTGTCAAAAGCCTGGCTCAAGTCAGCAATAATATCCTCGTAGTGTTCTGTACCAATAGAAAGACGAATTGTTGACTGGCTAATACCCTGGTCTGCAAGCTCCGCATCGTTAAGCTGGCTGTGGGTTGTGCTAGCCGGATGAATTACAAGCGACTTTACGTCAGCAACATTAGCAAGCAAACTAAAAATCTTAAGGTTGTCTATGAACTTCCAAGCAGCATCTTTTCCGCCCTTAATCTCAAATGTAAAGATGGAAGCTCCGCCGTTGGGGAAGTACTTCTGGTAAAGTGCATGATCCGGATGGTCTGCAAGTGACGGGTGGTTCACTTTAGAAACCTTCGGATGGTTCTTAAGGAATTCAACAACCTTCTTTGTGTTTTCAGCATGGCGTTCCAAGCGAAGAGAAAGAGTCTCTGTTCCCTGCAAAAGAAGGAAAGCGTTAAACGGAGAAATAGCAGCACCCTGGTCGCGCAGAAGAATAGCACGGATATATGTTACAAAAGCAGCCGGACCTACAGCATCTGCAAAAGAAATACCGTGGTAGCTTGGATTTGGTTCAGCAATAGGTGCATACTTACCGCTCTTCTTCCAGTCAAACTTTCCTGAATCAACAATTATACCGCCAAGAGTTGTTCCGTGACCGCCAATAAATTTTGTAGCAGAATGAACAACAATATCTGCTCCGTGTTCAATCGGACGGATAAGGAATGGAGTTCCAAAAGTATTGTCTATTACAACCGGAAGACCATGCTTGTGGGCAAGAGCCGCAATAGCATCAATATCCGGAATATCAGAATTTGGATTACCCAAAGTCTCAAGGTAAACTGCCTTTGTATTAGGTTTAATTGCAGCCTCAATTTCCGCAAGATTGTGAGCGTCTACAAAAGTTGTCTCTACACCGTAAAGTGGCAAAGTGTGTGCAAGAAGATTGTAGCTTCCACCGTAAATCGTCTTCTGGGCAACAATGTGTTCACCCTTCTGGGCAAGAGCTTCGATTGTATAGGTAATAGCAGCCGCACCGCTAGCAACAGCCAAAGCCGCAACGCCACCTTCAAGAGCCGCAATGCGCTTCTCAAAAACATCCTGAGTGCTGTTTGTAAGACGACCATAAATGTTACCAGCATCTGCCAAACCAAAACGGTCTGCCGCATGCTTTGAATTGTGGAAAACGTAAGAAGTAGTCTGGTAGATTGGTACTGCGCGTGAATCTGTTGTCGGGTCTGCCTGTTCCTGACCAACGTGTAACTGTAATGTTTCAAAATGTAAATTTGCCATAATATTGCCTCTCTAAAAAAATAAAATATAAAGTGTAAAGTTTACTCTCCCGTCATAAATCTTCAGAAGCAACGCATGAGGCCATTCCTAAAATTTTCACGGACTAACTTTTCAAAATAGACTTCCATAATCTGTAAACCTCCTGCGCCTTAATTCTTCCCCCTGATTAACGTCACCCCAAACCCGATTCAAGGTCTGAAAATATAATCAGTAGATTTTTAATTACCTAGTGCTTTACTAGGTATATTTTTATCTTAATATACATTCCCTATAATGTCAATAGGTTTTTAGATTTTTTTTTGGACGGCAGCTTCTAAAAATACAATCATCCATTTTACAAAAACCATATTTTTTACGACACAATCTTCTTTAAAAGCAGATATGGTTCAACTTAAAGCATCCCCAGCCCTACCCCCGATTGGAAGGGTGGCGTAGCCAAACCGCCGGAAGGCGGGTCGGAGCGAAGCGGAGCCCTGGAAAGCGGGTTAGCGGATAAAGGCGGGTCCAAGAAATATGGAATAATTGAATAAAAATTGAATTTCCGTTAAAATGTTTCTATATAAAATGTTTTTATATCTTTTTTAAGGAGCTTTTTTATGGATCCAAAAAGACCCCGCGGACGTGAGAAAAATGTTACGGAAGGCGGAAGTGGCGTACACAAAAGAGGTGACGGTCTTGGTACCGGGCCTGTAGGTTCATCTAACGGTTACAATGGACATTCCAATGGAAATTCAAATTCTGGCGGAGGATATTCCGGCGGACATTCAAGCGGAAGTTCTGGTGGCCCAAGCCGTGGTGTAAAACTTGGTGGCGGAGGACTTGTCGCAATAATCATATTCCTGGTGGTTCAGTTTTTGGGCAAGGGCTCTGGCGGCGGTTTGCTTTCCGGTCTTCTTGGCGGAGGCTCATCAGGTTCTTCTTCCGGCAGCTCTATCTTGGGTAGTCTTTTGGGCGGTGACACATCTGCTCCATCCGGTTTTTCCGGTGCAAGTTCCGGCAACAGCGTTCAGACTTCCTACAACAACTACGACAAGACTGTAGCTCCTGGTTCAAGGGAAAAATATACAAAGATCGCAGGTAACGGCAGCGACAGCGTAACAATCATGGTCTTTATGTGCGGTACCGACTTGGAATCAAGGAACGGTATGGCTTCCAACGACCTTGCGGAAATGGCTGCTTCCAACCTGGGCAAAATCAATTTGATTGTCTACACCGGTGGATGCAAAAGCTGGCGCACAAAGGGAATTAGCAACAG
>JAGACC010000301.1 GCA_017614295.1 Treponema sp. | reverse complement strand
TGCGGTTGTTATAGACCCACCAAGAAGCGGTATGGAAAAAGAAGTCTGCTCATGGCTTTGTTCATCCGGGATAAGCCAGATAAGGAGCCTTTCCTGCGACATAGCAACCCATGCCAGGGACGTTGGAAGGCTTGTAAAGAGCGGCTACAAGCTAAAATCGCTTTATCTTTTGGATTTTTATCCACAGACATGCAACATTGAAAGCCTTGCGTTGTTGGAAAGATAGGAGAAAGCATACAGCTTAGCACTACAGGCAAATGTATTATAAAGAAGTAATTGTTAAAAAAGTTCTTGTATCCTCACTTGCATTTCTTTTTGCAGCCGGATTTACTTCTGGACAGGCGGCAAAAAAAGCAGAAAAAGACCTTTCTTCCCAAAAAGCGGCAGAAGAAGAGGATCTTTCGCCAACAGTCCAGGTTGTAGACCTAAAGTACACCCTTCCAAGCTGGGTTACGGTTACCGGAGGAAGCATCCTTTGCCAGCCGGTAAGGAACAGCTTTGGCTATGCGGCTGTAGAAGAAGGAAAGATGGTCTGTGCCTTTGACCATGACGGAAAGATAATGTGGGAGCGCGGAATAAACGCACGTCTAAAACCGCTTATTTCCGTTGGCGCATCCGACATGATCTACCTTATAAGCAGGGACGGCGACCTTAACATGATGAACCCGGGAGGACTTTTGGTTTGGACAGCCCACTCAGGCTTTTCCGTTACAGAAGCACCGCTTACGGGGCGGGACGGACGCATTTATGTGCGCGGAGGTTCAGACATTGCCTGCTTTGGCATAAAGGGTGTCTGCAGGTGGAACATTCCCCTTCCGGAGCAAAACACATCCCTACCCATAGTGGAGCTTAACGAAGGTTCAGTGCTTGTATTCCTTAACAAAGAGGTTAACGGAAAGAGCGTTGCGGTTACGGTTACTCCTTTTGGCGAAGTTAGCGATGAATTCTGCTTTTCCGGAAAGGTTGTCCAGGTTGAACAGTGCTTTTTTGGAGCCCTAGTTTCTTTTGCGGACGGTGCAACAGGACTTTGCGCAGAAAAAGACGGCAAACCATATTCAAAATGGGCGGTAATGGCAGGCCAACAGGGACTTTCTGCTCCAACAAGGATTATAACGGAAGGATTTTCCCCTTCTACAGCGCTTCTCCTAACAGGAAGTCCGGCTACGGCAATACAGATAGGCGTTTTGGACGGAAGCCAGAAACATGTGTACAAGACGGACTTTAGCCCGGATTCCCTAACCTACGCAGGCCGCACCCTACAGGGACTCGTTCTTGCAGACGGAAGCCATGCCTGCTGCTACATGCCGGAAGGAGAGCCTTTGTGGAAGACCACATTCAACCCCTCCAAAAAGTGGACCTATTTTTTCCCCACGGATTCCGGTAACATAGGGCTTTGCATGCGCGACTGGGTTATTGAAGGCTACAGAATAAGGCAGAACATTGGCTTTTCCCCGGACATAAGTTCTTATCATCCAAAGAATAACAGGGACTACAACACCTTCTACGAAAAGACGGACCTGCATTCCACGAATGTGTCTGGACCAATAATAAGCCCGGAGCAAGCGGAAGACATACTAAATTCATTTAGCGAAGGAAAATTTGGAACCCGCGAAAAGGATTGGATTCCCGTACTAAAGAACGAGCTTTCGGAAATGATACTCGCGTGGACAACCCTGAATTCCCAGCAGAACACGGAGCAACCCTTCTTTTGCAAGGATTTTGACTACACAAGGACGGTTCTTACCCTTACCGCAAATTCCGGCACCGGAATGTACCAAAAATACTATGCGGAACTGCTGGAAAAGGTTCGGGATCCTGTCGTTCTTGCCGAAGTAATAAAAAACGCAGGAATTTCAGCCTATGACCCAGATGCAAGGATGCTTAGCGCAATGGAGGCTATTGCAAAAAAGTATTCCCTTAAGAATTCCAACGAGAGCGTCCACATAGCAATTTGCGACGCAACTTTTGAAATTTGCAGGTTCATGGGGCGGCCGGCCTTCTTTGCAAAGGGAAAAGCTACCATAACAAGACTGCTTAGCCCCCAGTATGGTAAGGCTACAAGGGAATATGCGCGGAAAACTCTTGAAAAATTCATAGAAATCGGCTTTTAAATGAATAAATTTTGCAACAAGACACTTTTGTTTTAAAACAAATAGTGTTATAATGATTATATAAAGTTATTTTTGGAGGATTTATGAAAATTTATAAATTAGCATCAGTGGCTACCGTAGTTGCACTTACTTTTTTAACTACGATTACTGCACTTGAAGTTGATGAAGATGAAATCCGAAGCATAGGAAACGAAGTCGTTACATTTGAAAACTATATGGGACCGCACGCCTACATAGAGACGGTAGATGCGATCCGCTCAATAGGAACCGGACTTGGAAAACAGGTTGCCTCTAACCTTAATTCCAGCGCAACTTACGGCAAAGGCGCAAAGTATTCCGTAATACATGCCATAGACCCTTCCGAAAAATCAAAATTTGACGCAGATATTCTTTTTATCAATGAAAATGCCCAGGTTGACCATGTACGCAATCTCCGCAGAATCATCCAGGGCTACCTCATGGGTGCATACGGCTACAACAGCAATGATGCGGCCACAATCTCTACCTTCGTAACAGTATACAACGCTGTTTACCGCAAGAACCTCAAGGTATTTACAGAGCGCTACAAGAACGTGGTTGTAAAGAACCTTACGGCAGACAAGTGTGGTCTTTCCACAAAATGGGACGAATGGCCGGGAAATTCACAGATTGTTATTCCTTTGTTCGATATGAACTCCAACCTTTCAGCCGTTGATACTTCAGCAATCAGCGACAAGCGTGTAATTGACTCTATGCGCGAAAAGGACGACCGTGGCATTGACGAACGCAAGAACATGGTTGACATCAAGGAACGCGAAGCAGAGGAATATTCAAACAAGGCACAGAAGTCCGCAGAAGACGCCGCCCAGAAGAACAAGCAGCTTGAAGAGCAGAAGAAGAAGTCTGACGCAGCAAACAAGGACGCAAACCAGGCTCAGAAGGATGCAAGCAACGCAAAGAAGGCATCTGACGAAGCAAAGAAGAATGCAGACAAGGCTCAGAAAGACGCTGAAGCTGCAAAGAAGAACGCTCAGAAAGCAAGCGACGACGCAAAGAACGATCCGGACAACAAGCAGAAGCAGCAGGCAGCAGAAAACGCAAAGAAAAAGGCTGAAGAAGCAGAAAAGAAGGCTCAGGCTGCAAAACAGGCTGCAGACGAAAAGCAGAAGGCCGCAGACCAGAAGCAGAAAGACGCAGACTCAAAGAAGTCAGCAGCAGAAACAGAATCTAAGAAGACTGCCGATCAGTCAAAGGCTGTTGCAGATGCACAGAAGAAGGCTAGCGACCAGCAGGCTATTTCCGACAGAAAGCAGGCAGAAGCTCAGAAAGAACGCACAGAGATTGCAAAAGACCAGCAGCGCCTCCTTGCAGCAGAACTTGACGACCTTGACAACAAGAATTCCGTTATCGGCCTTAAGCTTACAGACGAAGAAACTCTCCTTAGCAAGATGATCCGCATAGACACAACAAGCGGCGTAATCCTTAGGGAATCTCCTGTAAACGTAATCCGCGGAAGGTCAATCTACCCTGTAGCAATCGAAGCAGACGGTACAAGCGCACTTTCTATGGACAGCGATGCAGTTGCAACACCTGTAATGTACCTTGCAGTTTGCGGCGAAACATTGAGCACCAACAATGCGGCTGTAAAGCTTTGCCTTATCGATTCAAAGAGAATGGAAATCCAGAAGGAAAGCAACGAAGTTGTAGCAGAAGATTCTGTTCTTACTACAGACGGAACCAATTTCTACTGTGTAATCAAGGACGGAAGCAACTGGGTCGTAGCAAAATATGACAGCCAGGTTAACCTGCTTCTTAAGAGCCCTGTTTCCGTAATAAGCAACACACCTATTACAGTAACACCAAAGGGACTTGTAGTAATGTCTGCAGAAGGACCGGTTGTTCTCCTTAACCTTAAGGATCTCTCCCAGGTTACAGCAGGACCTGCAACTCTTACAGGTATTGTAAACGAGAACACCGCAAAAGCTACAATTACACCTGCAAAATAAGTAAAAACTAAAAAAACAAGCTAAACTCCTAGAATAAAGGCTGGCTGTAGAAGATACGGTCAGCCTTTTTGCTGTTTTTGCATATAAAACCTACGCCCGATTGGAAGGGCGGCGGAGCCGTTGCAAGGCAATGGAGCGGTAGCGGTTCTCGCAACGAAGTTTCAAGCGACCTTGGAAAGCGGGGATTACAAGGAGTTTGACCGGTTCCGTAGGACCGGGCACAGTAAAAAATGGAATACAGTCCAAAAAAAGAAGAAATTTTTAGCTTTCTTCCCTGGACTTGTTTTCAAATTTTGTATATGAAGAAAGGAAGAGAAGCTCTACGTCTCCAATTGGACCGTTACGCTGCTTTGCAACAATAAGTTTTCTGTCCAAAACAGGAACAGAGGTGTTTTCCTCCCCTTCCTGCTGCTTTTTTCGCTCACCGTGAATGAACATAACCATATCGGCATCCTGCTCAATTGAACCGGAACCGCGCAGCTGGGCAAGGTTTGGCTCGTCACCTTCTGCAGTTCTTGCAACCTGGCACAATACAACTATTGGAATTTCAAGTTCGCGTGCAAGGCTCTTTAGCGACTTAGAGATGGCTGACTGCTGTTCATAGACCGGAGCTTCCTCGTGCTCGCTTGTAATAAGGCCTATGTAGTCTATAAAAATGATCTGAACCTTCTGGTTTACCTTCATACGGCGGGCCATTGCGCGAAGGTCAAGAAGCTTCATGTTGGGGGTGTCTACAATATAAAGCGGGGCTTCAAAACAGGTTCCTGCTGCATCCTGAAGTTTCTTAAAGTCCTCGGTTTTTAGCATACCGCTTCTTAGCTTTGTTCCGGGAATTCGGGCTACCTGGGACAAAATACGCTGTCCAATCTGTTCGGCAGACATTTCCAGGCTAAAGAATCCGCAGGGAATCCTCTTTTCTATGGCTATATGCTGCATCATGGAAAGTGCCATGGCTGTTTTACCCATTGAAGGTCTTGCGCCTATGATTATCATTTCGCTGTTCTGGAAACCGCTAGTCATGGAATCCAGCTTGGTGAATCCGCTCGGTATGCCTGAACAGGAGTCTTTGTTCTTATAATGGTAGTCTATGAGCTGTATTGTCTTGGGAACAACATCCTTCATGGAAAAGACTTTGCTTGCCTGGTTAACGTCCGTAAGCTTGAATATCTTCTGCTCCGCTTCCTCAAGAATTTTGCGGCTTTCCTTTGTTTCGTCAAAGCTTTCGGCTTTTATGTCTGAAGAGATTTTTATAAGGTTTCGCCTTGTGGAATTGTCAAGGACGATTTTTGCGTAATAGTCAACGTTTGAGCTGGTTGGAACCGTATCTGTAAGGGAAGAAATGTATGTCATTCCCCCTGCTTTTTCCAAGTTGCCGTTTTTGGTAAGGTCGTCGATAAGAGTAAGCATGTCTCCGCGGACTCCCCTTGCAAAGAGACCTGTCATAGATTCAAAGATAATCTGATTCTGCTGGCTGTAAAAATTGTCGCTTCTAAGGTAAGTTATTACGTCTCCAATTGAGCTCCAATCCAAAAGAATTGCGCCAAGCGTAGCCTTCTCTGCATCCAGGTTGTGCGGGGGAACCCTATCCTTTAACTCCATCGAAACCCTCCTCTTACGCGAAAGAAAACCCGTGGAAAAAACTGCAAGTGCGGCATTCCCACGGGTCCTGTTGCTTGAATATTGCTATTTTATGTTGAACTTAGTCGTTCTTTTCTGCAGAAGCTTCACCTTCAGCCTTTGCGGACTCGGCAGAATCTTCCTTAGCTGGCTTTTCCTGCTTCTTTGAATCCTTCTTTGCAGAAGACTTAGATGTATCTTCCATTGGCTGTGCCTTAACTGCAAGCTTTACTTCTGCAACAGATGCTTCGTAAAGGTGTACCTTGAAAGAGTATGCGCCAATATTCTTGATTGTAAGACCAGGAACTTCGATGCGCTTGCGCTCAATTTCATAGCCGTTGTTCTTGAAGTAGTCGGAAAGAGTCTGGCTTGTAACAGCACCAAAGAGTTTTCCGTTGCTTCCTGCTGGCATAACAAGTTCGATAGAAAGAGCTTCGAGCTTTTCCTTGAGGGACTTGCTTTCTTCTCTCTTCTTTTCCTTGCGTGCTTCGATTTCAGCCTTTTTGCCTTCAAAATAAGCTACAGTCTCTGCGTTGTAAGGTACTGCGAGCATGCGTGGGAACAAGTAGTTCCTTGCATAACCATTGGCAACATTCTTTGTGTCACCCATTTCACCAAGATGCTTTACATCATCATTAAGGATAACTTTCATTTCTAGCTCCTATTAAATTTACTGCCTGCGCGTCACCAGGAGTCGGATCGCGGACAGGCAGATTTGTTTTGATTTAGTCTGCTACGTATGGGAGGAGGCAGATTGCGCGTGCACGCTTAATAGCTCTTGCAAGCTCTCTCTGGTGCTTTGCGCAAGTTCCTGTGATGCGGCGTGGGAGGATCTTACCGCGCTCTGTTGTAAAGCGGCGGAGACCATCTGCGTCCTTGTAGTCAATCTTTGTCTTGTTACCGCAGAAACGGCAAACCTTCTTGTGGAAGAAAGCCTTTCCCTTAGCACGAGGATTGCGACCTTCGTCTTCGCGACCCTGTGTTGCCTTGCCCATATCTTCTGATTTTACTTCTGTTTCGTTCATTTCGTCTGACATATTATTCTCCTTAAAATGTCAAATTTTATTCATCCCGCCTAATTAGAACGGAATGTCTTCAGGGAAATCGCTGCCAACTCCGGAGGAATCATCCTGTGGAGCATAGCCTGAAGCTGCTGGTCTAGGAGCAAAACCGCCCTGTCCCTGTGAAGAATAGCCACCGCCAGCCTGACCTGAATATGAAGCCGGTCCCTCTGACTTTCCGCCCAAAAGCTGGACGTTGCTGGCTACTATCTGCACCTTGCTGAATTTCTGACCGTCTTTTTCCCAACGGTCCTGCTTAAGCGCTCCCTGAACTGCTATCTGTTTTCCTTTAGTAAGATACTGCTTTAAGCTTTCCCCTGACTTTCCGAACAGCGTAACGTCAAAAAAGTTAGCCTCGCTTATCCACTGCTCTCCATCCTTACGGTTGCGGTTAACAGCTATGCCTAGTTTGCAGACCGGATTTCCGTTGGAAAGGTATGACAATTCGGCGTCTCGCGTAAGGCGACCTATTAAAAGCACGCTATTTAAATCAGATGTTGCCATTAGTACCTACCTCGAAAAGATTACGCTTCTTTTTCTTCTTTTGCTACAAAGAGATACTTAAGAAGGTTTGTGTTGAATTTGAACTGTGCGTCCAATTCTGTGATTTTTGCAGGATTTGCCTTGATGTGGACAAGGAGGAAACGACCTCTCTTCTGCTTTTTAACTTCATAAGTAAGATCGCGGTCACCAAAAGGCTCTTCCTTTTCGATTTCCGCACCGAATTTTGCGAGGTCTGCACGCAATGTTTCAAGACCTGCCTTGTACTTTTCATCCTCGAGGGGATAAATTGTCATAAGTTCATACTTTTTCATGTTTGTATGATCTCCTTACGGACATAAAATGGGAACCACATGCGCAGTTCCAAGGGGTAAGGTATATTATCAAATCGTTCAAAAGAAGTCAAGGCGAAAGGCTAAGATTGGCACAGAATGTCTTGACGGAATTTCAAGTTGCACATATAATTAAAGAATGAAACAGACAGGAACATTTAAAAAGCTTTTTTTACTGGCATTATTGGCAAGCTCTCTAATATCCGTATTCGCAGCCTCAAAGAATGAAGACCTTGCGGCTCTTGCAAAAGACGGATCCAAAGCGGAGATTGAAAAGGCCATAAGCAAAAAGCCATCCCTGACGGAAATTACGTTCGGTTCTAACAAAGAAACCTTCCTTATGCTCGCGCTTAAAAATGACCGCGACATTTCCATAATCACAACCCTTCTAAAAAAGGGGTCGCTGATAAATTCCAAGGCAAAGGACAAGAGAACTCCTGTCATGTATGCAGCCCAGTACTCATCCAGCAAGGAAGTCATAGAAGCAATCATTACGCACAACGCATCAACCATATCAAGCAGAAAGCTGCGCGTAACAAGGAAAGACAAGAGCGGAAAGACTGCATTTGACTATGCAAAGCTTAACCCTGCCCCTGGAATTACGGAAACACTCCAAAAGTACGCCCCAGAATACGCACTCTCAAGCGGAGGCGAAGAAGCAAGGATTTCTCTGGAAAAGTACTACACGGAACTTGCCGCAACAGGAAGCGAAAAGGAAATCCGCGAAGCCTTCTACACATATCCTGCACTTGCAAGGACAAGGTTTGGGGAAAACAAGGAAACATTCCTCATGCTTCTTTTGAAGAACGACCGCGAATGGAGCGAAGTTGGAAGAGCCGTATACGAAGGCTGTTCAATAGACGCCACCGCAGAAGACGGAAGAACCCCGGCAATGTACTGTGCACGCTACGGAACAAAGCCGGAACTTTTCTCCAGGCTTATAAAAGACGGAACAATCTTTAACGCAGGAACCCAGGGACGCGTCTCTGCATTGGACAAAAGCGGAAAGTCAGTCTACGACTATGCCCTCGAAAACCCCAACAGCGAGATGATAAGCGCAGTAGACAGGTTCAAGCCCCAGGTACGTGCTACAGGCAACGCTGGAAACAACAAGACACCTGTTGTCGTGGAAGAAGAGCCACCTGCAATAATCGAACCAGAGCCAGAAGAGCCACCCGTTGCAAAAGAACCAATAAAGAATGCAGATGACTATTCTCCGACAAGCCTCTATGACTATGCGGAAGACGAAAGTCCATTTGATTCTGGAGAAAGTGAATCCGGAACCCTTGCTTCAGACTTTGACAAGGCAGACGCAAACGGCATAACAAGGCTCATGAAAGCGGCAAAAGCCGGCAACTACAGCGAGATGCAGAAGCTCATAAAGGCTGGTGCAAACGTAAAGAAGCGAGACAACGACGGATGGAGCGCACTTATGTATGCTGTCCGCTACCAGAACAACATGAAGTGCATACAGATTCTTGTGGACAACGGTGCTCCGGTACGCATACGCAACAAGTACAACACCACGCCTCTTCTCTTGGCAGCAGAGTATTCAGAAAACCCGCAGGTTCTGGACTACATGCTGAACGACCGCTCTGTATCAGAAAACGAAGTCTTTAACGCATTCATACTTGCAATAACTTCAACTGCAGGCTCCAACAGCGTAAAAGAAGAGAAGATTAAGCTCTTCATAGACATGGGAATTCCTATAAACAGAATCTGGAACGGAAAGACTCCTCTTATCTACGCATGCCAGTATTGTACTTCTACGTCTACAATAAAGCTGCTTCTTGACGGTGGAGCAAAGACTCTTGTAAGGGATTCTGTGGGCAAGACAGCATTTGACTATGCAGAATCAAACGCCCATTTGGCTCACGATGACATTTTCTGGTCACTGAACAAATAGGAAGCCCTGATGCGCATTACAGGCGGAATACTAAAAGGAAGGCATACTCAGGTACCGGACGGAAAGATGGCAATCCGGCCGGCAATGGACAAGATGAGGGAATCCGTATTCAACATACTTGGCACAAAGCTAAGCGGAAAGTCCTTCCTTGACTTGTTCAGCGGATCAGGAACTATAGCCCTGGAAGCAGTTTCGCATGGAGCGGCTGAAGTTTCGCTATGCGAGATGGACAAATCCAAGGCAAAGATTGTAATCTCAAACGTTGCTATGGCGGAAGAAGCAGGTGTGCGCATTGACTGTCACTTTATGGCCGTGGAGCTTTTTCTAAAAAGATGCAAGAAAACCTATGACTACATCTTTTTGGACCCTCCCTTCCCCTACAAGTTTCGCCAGGAGCTTTTGCAGACAATAAGTTCAAGGAACCTTTTAAAAGAAGGTGGAAGCGCAATAATCCATTATCCGCACGAAGATCCGCTGCCGGAAGAAGTTGGAGAGCTAAAAAGAACCGATCACAGGGTCTATGGCCGCTCAAACGTGGATTTTTTTCAAAAAATTAATAATAAATCAACAATAGAAACTTGACAAATAAAAATAACAGGGTAAAATTAATTTAGTACTGGTACAGGAATACTTAATGACAGATGATTTAAAAAAACAAATCGAAAGCAAACAAGGCTCACAAGGATTCATCAAGGTAACTGATACCCCTGTACAAGACCTGAATGACCAGCAAAAGGTTGCATTAAACCGTAAAGCAAACGCACTGTTCAATGAAGGTCGGATTGACATGGCGGAACGGATATTCATTACAACAGGATATTCAGACGGACTTACGCGTGTTGGCGATGTGTATGCTAAAAAGAATGAATGGCTAAAAGCCCTTAGAATGTATCTTTTGGCTCACAACAAGAGAAAGGCCGGTCCGCTAATAGAAAAAATGTCAGGCTTGGTTTCTATGATGCTGAAAGACGAGGAGTAAAAAGTTATGGATGTAAAAAAAATGAATATGGAAGTACCTGATTTTGATGACGGTTCAACAGACCCATCCCTTATCATTCCAGAAGACGGAATTTCTAAGGAAATAAGCGAATTGTCAAAAAAGGGATATGCCTTTTTAAAAGAGAATAAAATCAACTATGCAATAGATTCCTTTAAGGAAATACTTAATATAGAAGACAACAACAATTACGCTCTTGTAGGCCTTGGTGACTGCGAAAGAAAGCGCGGCAACTACAAAGATGCGGTTGAATTCTATTCAAAGTGCCTTTCCTACCATCCCGGAAACAACTATGCCCTCTTTGGACTTGCTGACTGCTACAAAGCCCTCAACCAGTTCCTTAAGGCTATAGACATCTGGGAGCAGTACCTTGTCCACGATGACCGCAACATTACCGTATTAACCCGTGTTGCAGACGCATACCGCAAAATTCATGACTTTAAGAAGTCAAAGCAGCTATACCTTCAGGTTCTGGACATGGAAGAAAACAATGCCTATGCCCTTATAGGACTTGGACATTTGCACTACGACTTTAAGGAATACAAGGATGCCCTCTACTACTGGACAAAAATGCTTGAGCTGAACCCGCAGAACGTAGACATCCGCGTACTTACTTCAATAGGAAACTGCCACCGCAAGCTAAAGACCTTTGACCAGGGACTAACCTATTTTGAACGCGCACTGGAAATGGACCCTAAGAATTTCTACGCCCTCTTTGGACTTGCAGACTGTTACCGCGGACTTAACCAGCAGTTTAGGTCTATTGAATACTGGAACAAGATTCTTGAAATGGACGCAAACAACAAGGTAATCCTTACACGCGCAGGCGATGCCTACAGGAATACCGGCGACTACAAGACCGCAACCGAATACTACAACCGCGCAATGGACATTGACTTTGACATTTATGCGGCTCTTGGTCTTGCCCTTATCTGTAAGGGAGAAGGAAAATACGATGAAGCTGTAGATAGACTTTCCAGCCTTATCCGCAACGACGAAAAGAACTACCGGCTCTACATAGACCTTGCTGACTGCTATGTTAAGATGAACCAAAAGCAGAAGGCTATAGACGTACTCACCTCTTTCCAGAAGTACGGAATAAGAAGCCAGGCTGTAAACGAAATGCTGGACAAGCTTGAAGGCAACCATTTTTAATACAAAATGGACGGAAAAATTGCCGTTTGCGGACTGAACCCGCAGGAACTTTGCGAAAATTTAGGTGTCTCTCCCGCCTTTAGGGGCAAACAGATTTTTGGCTGGATTGCAAAGGGCGTAACTTCTTTTGAAGAGATGAAGAACATAGACAAGGCTACAATTGCATTGCTAAACGAAAAGGCAGCCTTGCGCTCATCAAAAGTTGGAAAAGTCTTGCGCGATTCAGACGGAACAATAAAGCTTCAAATCATCCTGGAAGATTCAAGAGCCGTAGAAACCGTACTGCTAACGGACAGGGAAGGCAGAAAAACCGCATGTGTAAGCTGCCAGGCCGGATGCGCTATGGGATGCCGCTTTTGCAAGACAGGAACACTCGGTCTTGGAAGAAACCTTACCGCTGCAGAAATCGTAGAAGAATTCTTTTTTCTTGAAAAGGAAGCCGGAAAGCTGGACAACATAGTCTTTATGGGCATGGGCGAACCTTTACAAAACCTTAATTCAATACAAAAAGCGGTAGAAATTCTTACAGATCCAAACGGCCGCGCACTAAGTTCCAGAAGAATTACCTTGAGCACCTGCGGACTGGTAAAAGGAATCAAGGAACTTGCGGACTCTGGTTCAAAGATAAGGCTTGCAATATCCCTCACAACTGCAGACAGCAAGCTTAGGGAAGAACTTATGCCAGTTGCCAAGGGAAATCCCCTTCCGGAACTAAAAGAAGCAATTTCCTACTATATAAAAAAGACAGGCAAGCGGGTAACTTTGGAAGCAGCCCTTCTTTCCGGAGTGAACACTGGAAGAGAAAGCGCTCAGCAGATGATAGACTTTGCATCAGGACTAGACGTTTACATAAACCTTATCCCCTGGAACCCTGTTGAAGGCCTAGACTTTTCCACTCCCACAAACAGCGAATGCTACAAATTCAAAGAAATGCTAGAAAATGCACATATTAATGTAAATTTAAGGATTCGTAGAGGCTCTGGAATCAACGGGGCATGTGGTCAGCTGGGAAATTCCCTTGCAAACTAGCAAAAAAAGCCCTTTTTTCAAGAACAATTTGTAACCCTTTTGCAATTATTCCATTTTTCATATTGCATATTTTACCTCTACCCATTATAATAAGACAAATAAGTAGGAGTTTAGCCATGCAGAAGAAGATATATGTTGTCGGAATGGATGATGATGCAGCAGCCGGAAAAGTTGACGCAGCAGTAAAAGGCGTTGCAGGTGTTACAAATGTCGTTTCCAGCGCACTTAAATGCCAGGTTTGTGTAGACTTTGACGAAGCTACAGCCGGTGTTGAAGATGCAATTACCGCAGCTATTAGTTCTGCAGGGGTAACTGTCGTAGGTTAACAATTTAAGTTTAAATAAATATGAAGATTACAATTTTAGACGGACACGCACTCAACCCGGGAGACCTTTCCTGGAAGCCATTGGAAGAATTTGGACAGGTAAAGGTTTACGACCGAACTCCAAGCGAACTTGTAATAGAACGCATTGCGGACAGCGAAGCCATTTTGCTGAACAAAATAAACATAACGGAAAGCGTTCTTGCCGCCTGCCCTTCACTACGCTACATCGGTGTTCAAGCAACCGGATACAATGTTATAGACATGGAAGCCTGCCGCCGCCACGGGGTTACGGTAACAAACGTTCCGTCCTATTCCACTGCGGGTGTTGCCCAGCTTACCTTTGCTTTTATCACAGAATTTGCATGCCACACAAAAATGCACTCGGACAGCGTTATGGCTGGGGACTGGTGCAAAGCTCCAAACTTTTGCTACTGGAATGCCCCGCTTACAGAGCTTGAAGGCAAAACATTAGGCATCTTTGGTTACGGACACATTGGAAGCCGCGTAGCTTCTATTGGAAAGGCTTTTGGAATGAACGTAATAGCCTGCACAAGAACCCCAAAGGCAGAAATAGAGCATCCTGTAGACTTTGAAACCCTTCTAAAAGAATCCGACATCCTTTCACTCCACGCTCCACTTACGGAAAAAACAAAGGGTATAATAAACAAAGACACCATTGCCCTAATGAAAAAAAGCGCATACATAATCAATACTGCAAGAGGCGGTTTTGTAAACGAAGCGGACATGCGTTCTGCCCTGGACTCCGGAAGAATTGCCGGTTATGCAGCAGACACGGTTAGCGAAGAGCCTATGGTAAAGGACAATCCCCTTCTTGGAGCAAAGAACTGCCTTATAACTCCGCACATAGCATGGGCCGCAACGGAAACAAGGCAGAGACTTCTTAACATAGTCATAGAAAACCTGCGCTGCTTTATAGAAGGAAAGCCCCAGAACGTGGTAAGCTGATTTTTTGCCCGACCACTTGAAATATTTAACAATACTGAATATACTTTAGTAAAAGTAAACATACAATCAGAGGTATGAATATGGGAAAGACTATAGCTCAGAAAATATTTGAAGCCCACTTGGTAGACAAGCCCTTTGAAGGCACCAACATCTTAAAGCTTGACAGGGTGTTCTGCCATGAAATTACAACTCCTATCGCAATCAACGACCTTATTGAGCGCGGCAAGGACCGTGTTTTTGATCCTGCAAAGATAAAGGCAGTAATAGACCACGTAACTCCAGCCAAAGACTCAAAGTGTGCAATGCAGGAAAAAATCCTCCGCGACTGGGCTGGCCGCAACAACATCAAGGACTTCTTTGACATTGGTGCTAACGGCGTATGCCATGCAATCTTCCCGGAAAAAGGTTTTGTCCGTCCAGGATTTACGGTAATCATGGGAGACAGCCACACCTGTACACACGGAGCATTCGGTGCTTTTGCAGCCGGTGTTGGAACCACAGACCTTGAAGTTGGAATCTTGAAGGGAGTATGCTCTTTCCGCGAACCAAAGGCACTCAAATTCGTTTTGAACGGAAGCCTCAAGCCTGGCGTATACGCAAAAGACGTAATTCTTTTCCTTATCGGACAGATAGGCGTAAACGGCGCAACAAACTGCGTAGCAGAATTTACAGGCCCTGTAGTTGACAAATTCAGCATGGAAGAAAGAATGACAATCTGCAACATGGCGGTAGAAGCCGGTGCAACAAGCGGTATCTGCTTCCCGGACATGACAACTGTTGAATACCTATGGCCATTCATAAAGGATGAATTTGCAACAAAAGAAGACGCACTTAAGGAATACAGCAAGTGGGTAGATGACGATGACGCAACATACGAAAAAGTCTACACATTTGACCTTTCAGACCTTGAGCCTGTATGCACAATAAACTACAAGCCGGACCAGATTAAAAAGGTTTCAGAGATGAAGGGAACCAAGGTTGATCAGGTTTACATAGGAAGCTGTACAAACGGACGCCTTAGCGACCTTCGCGTTGCAGCCCAAATCCTCAAGGGACACCACATTGCGGACGGCGTAAGGGGCATTGTTTCCCCCGCTACTCCAAAAATCTACAAGGATGCAATGGATGAAGGCCTTTTGAGCATTTTTATGGATGCAGGCTTCTGCGTAACAAACCCAACCTGTGGCGCATGTCTTGGCATGAGCAACGGCGTTCTTGCAGAAGGAGAAGTTTGCGCTTCTACAACAAACCGCAACTTTAACGGACGCATGGGAAAAGGCGGAATGGTTCACCTGATGAGCCCGGCAACGGCAGCTGCTACGGCTATTGCAGGAACAATAACAAATTCCGAGCTTTACAAGGGCTAATGCGGCTTTTGTTTAGGGGCTAACATAACAATTTTTTTTAATGACAAGAGGCAAATCTTGCATTAAAATAGAAATGGGATGGAAGATTTTTCTTCCGCAAAAAAATAGAAGAAATCAAGAGGAAAGCAATGAAACAGTTTGGCGGAGACGTTCTCTTTTTGGACCGTTCGGACATCAACACTGATGAAATCATTCCGGCAAAGTATCTTACGGAAAACACCAAGCAGGCGCTTCAGCCGTACCTGCTGGAAGATTTAAAGCTAGACGGCTTTAATCCAAAGCGTGACGTTGCAGGCAAAAAAGTTATCATTACGCGTGAAAACTTTGGCTGCGGTTCAAGCCGTGAGCATGCTCCATGGGCGCTGGAAGTGAACGGAATCTACTGCGTAATAGCGGTAAACTTTGCACGCATCTTTAGGCAGAACATGTACAACTGCGGACTCCTTGCGCTTGACATGAGCAAAAAGGACATAGACGACATGTTCCGTACATTTGCGGACAAAGACTGTCAGTGCAAGATTGAGCAGAAAGAAGACGGCACTTGGAAGGTAAAGCTCATTGCAGGTTCCTTAAGCAAAAGCTATCCCTTCAAGCTGGAAGGCTTCGAAAAGGCCCTCATAGAAAACGAAGGCTGGATTGGCTACGCAGACAAGAAGTATTAATGCAGCATCCAAGTAATTAATAGCAAAGGCAGGAGACCAAGCAAACGGTTTTCCTGCTTTTTTTATTTTAAAGCCCAAAAGCATAAAGCATAAAGTATTTTTCCGGGAATAAAAAAAACCGCCCTAGTAAAAACCAAGGCGGCTTTGCTTTAGTGCATGGCGTTGGATTGCCAGCTCAGTTCACAGATTAGTGCTGGAAACACTTAGTGCTGAACCTTGTCGTAACCAACTGCACCTGTAAGCGGATTCTTGAGCCAAGGAGCGTCAATCTTTTCGCAGATGTTAAGCTCTTCGTCAATGTCTTCCGGATTCTTTACAAAGAACTTGCAGCGAGAAATATCCGGCTTAAAGTTTACTGTTTCTCCAAGCTTGAATGATTCCTTTGCTGAAGCCTGAACACGGGCAACAATGCTCTGATCCTTTGACTGAAGGAACAAGTGTGTTTCTGCACCGAGCGGTTCCTTGTTGACTACCTTCATCTGCATATTGTTTTCTGCAGCTGGACTTGCCTGGTAAGAAAGGTCTTCTGGGCGGATACCGAAGTATACCTGCTTTCCGACGTAATTCTTAAGAGCAGCCTGCTGTTCTTCAGTTGGGGTAATCTCAAAAGTTCCCTCGTCAGCAACAATCTTGTCACCAACTTTCTTGATTGTTACAGTCATGAAGTTCATTGGCGGCGAACCGATGAATCCTGCAACAAATTTGTTGATCGGGTGGTTGTACAAGTAGAGTGGTTCACCAATCTGCTGTACGTGACCGTCTTTCATTACAACAATCTTTGTACCCATTGTCATAGCTTCGATCTGGTCGTGGGTAACATAAATCATTGTAGCCTGAAGTCTCTGGTGCAAGGCAGAGATTTCTCCACGCATCGTAACGCGCAGTTTTGCGTCCAAGTTGGACAGCGGTTCGTCGAACAAGAATACTTTGGGGTTGCGGACGATTGCACGACCTACAGCCACACGCTGACGCTGACCACCGGAAAGAGCCTTTGGTTTGCGGTCCAAGTAGATGGACAAACCAAGAATCTTTGCAGCTTCTTCTACGCGACGCTGAATTTCTGCCTTATCCATTTTGCGGATTTTAAGACCGAAAGCCATGTTGTCGTAGACGGACATGTGCGGATACAAAGCATAATTCTGGAATACCATAGCGATATTTCTGTCTTTTGGCGGAACATCGTTCATCAACTCGCCGTCGATGTAGAGTTCACCTTCGGAAATATCTTCCAAACCTGCTACCATACGGAGAGTTGTTGACTTTCCGCAGCCGGAAGGACCTACGAATACGCAGAATTCCTTGTCTTCGATAGTGATATTGGCATTCTGAACGGCACGCACGTTGCCTTCATAAATCTTACCAATACCCTTAAGTTCTACCTTTGCCAATTTTGGCCTCCCAAGGGGTTATATTATGCTTCCATTATAGAGCCGTAAAGCCATAAAGTCAAATTATTTTTTACGAATTTTGTCTTTTTGTGCTAAAGTTTTGGCGATTTTTACCCATAAAGTAACCTTGACCTGTACAGGAAAGTTTTATGTTATATAATAGTATATAGATGCTGAATTTGGACGGTAATTTTTTCCGCTCAACGACTTTGACTTTTGGCTAACACGACAGCTTATGCCTATGCGTCACCCGCTTTCCAGGGCTACGCTATCGCTCCGGCCCGACTAAAGTCGGTCTTGCCGTAGGCAACCCTTCCAATCGGGCGTAGGTTGGTTATAACACGCACGCACAACAGGAGAGATTATGATTCTTACGGTTTTTCGCAAAACAATGTTTCTTATGGTGGCACTAACTGCTCTTGTATTCCTTGGCTGTGGTGGCGGAGGCGGTGATGATGATGACGACAGATATGACGTTACCCCGGGAACTCCTTTGTCTGCAGCGGAATTTGCTGCGTTCAGGGCATCGCACAGTAGCTATTTTGAGGACACAGGCTTTGCAGACCTTATAGCAACCGTTATTTCCGGAGGCTCCCCTGCTTCTAACGGCAACACATATTATGTTTCCCCAAACGGCAGCAATTCAAACAACGGAAGCTCCACACAATCTCCTTTTAAGACGCTTTCCCATGCTTTATCCCAACTGCATGCAGGCGACACGCTAATCGTAATGGAC
>JAGACC010000300.1 GCA_017614295.1 Treponema sp. | reverse complement strand
CTGGGAGGAAACAAGTCTAATGAACTGTGACGTTAATGCTGATGAATACAAATCCATTCCCAAGGAAAAATTTGTTTTTGTTCAAAAGGAAGAAAGGCTTTGCGATACTGCCCTAAAGACAAAACCCACCGGCTACTTTAAGGATGCAATGCTTCGCTTTGTTACCAACAAGGGTTCAGTCATCTGCTTCTTTATAATCGTCTGCCTCTTTTTGTACGCAATTTTTGCCCCCCTGCTTTCTCCCTACCAGATAAACAGCAAGGATCCCTATTACTCTTATGCCCTGCCAAAAAATCCTTTGTTTGCAAAGCTTGGCTTTTGGGACGGCTGCAAAAAGACGGAAGTGAATCTTGCGACCTACCAATACTATTCCAACATCCCCGGAGCAGTAAAAAAATTCTACGGAGAGAAAATTCACAATGTTGCAAAGAGGCAGCAGAAGTGGTATTCAATAAGGCTCGACTCTTATGCCAAGGTTGGCTGGGTAAAGATGCTGCTTTCCAAAGATGAGTACGAACAGGCTCGCGAATGGGAAAAGGCTAACCAGAGAAAACTTTTCTACCCGATGATAAACCAGAAGCTTGTTAAGAATCCTGCCTACAAGAATGATATGAACGCATGGTTTGAAAGCGACCCAAAAGGAATCGTAAGCAACAATGCCGCAACAGGAAAGCCCAAGGCTATTTTTATGGAAGATGAAAATTCTCCCGACGGATATTCCTACTACATTAGCCGCATGAACGGAGAGCAGTACGAGACAAGGGTACTTTACAGCGAATGGTTCTACTACAAAAACAACCGCTACGCTTCCTATCTTTTTGGAACGGACAATTCCGGCTACGACATATTCACCCGTCTTGCATACGGTGCGCGTCTTTCGCTTGTTCTTGGAATAGTCGTTTCTGCAATAAACCTTTTTATAGGAATAATTGTTGGCGCACTGGAAGGCTACTACGGCGGAACATTTGACATAATCTTTGAGCGCGTTAAAGACATTATTTACCAGGTTCCGACACAGGTTACCATGGTTTTGTTCCAGCTATATCTTGCAAAAAAACTTGGACCAATAGCGGCACTTTTCTTTGCATTTATCTTCTACGGCTGGATAGGAATTTCTTCTACTGTACGAGCCCAGTTCTACCGCTTTAAGGGACAGGACTATGTTAACGCAAGCCGTACTTTGGGAGCAAGCGACGCAAGGCTTATCTTCCGCCACATACTTCCAAACGCTATAGGATTTATAATTACGGTTAGCATACTTAGCATACCGGGCGTTATCTTTTCGGAAGCGTCTCTTACATACCTTGGCATTGTTAATTTGGATTCGGACAAGATAACGAGTGTTGGTGCAATGCTTAACGGTGCAACAAATGCCCTTAGCACTTACCCGCATACGGTTTTCTTTCCGGCTGCATTCATTTCCATACTGCTTGTCTGCTTTAATGAATTTGGAAACGGTTTGCGCGATGCCTTTAATCCGTCTTTGAGGGGGGCTGAAAATGAGTGACCAGATGAATCAACTGCCTCGTGAGGATAATGCCCTTAGCGTAAGGGACTTGACTGTTTCTTTTAGAACCAACAAGGGAATTGTCCACGCTGTACGGGGAATTTCTTTTGACCTAAAAAATGGTGAGACTCTTGCCCTGGTAGGAGAAAGCGGTTCGGGTAAGTCTGTAACCGCAAAGGCCATGCTTGGAATAGAAGCTCCAAATGCAATTATAGAAAAGGGAAGCATTTTTTACGAGGGCCGTGACCTTCTAAAATTTACGGAGGAAGATTTTAACCAGATCCGCGGAAACAAGATTACAATGATTTTCCAGGATCCTATGTCTTCTCTTGACCCAATTGTAAAGATTGGACCCCAGATGACGGAAGCGGCTATTCTTAACGGAAAAAGAAACCAGAAGCTTGCAGAAAAAAGGCTTTCCCTTATCGTAAAGAATTTTTCTAAGAACGGTGCTGCCAAAAGCGGTGATGCAAAAAGCGCTGTTTCCAAAAGCGACCTCGCCGCTATAAAAAAAGCAGTTAAGCTTGCAAAAAAGGATTATTCAATTCAGCTAAAAAATATTTCCTCTGCCTATGATTTTGAAGAAGCAAAGCCAAAGCTAAAAATTCCTGAATGCCTAAGTCCTGTAAAAAATATTCTTTCGGAAAAGGAATTTGATGAATTAAATGATGCCCTTTGCCGCTCAGCTTTCTGCGTTACAAAAAAGATGGCTTACGAAAAGGCTTTAAAGATAATGGAAGAAGTTGGCATTAGCGACGGAAAGAAAAGGTTTAACCAGTACCCCTTTGAATTTTCCGGTGGAATGAGGCAGCGCATCGTAATAGCCATAGCCATTGCCGCTAACCCGGACCTTCTTATCTGCGACGAACCAACCACCGCTTTGGACGTTACGATTCAGGCACAGATTCTTGAGCTTATAAACTCTTTAAAAAAGAAGCGCGGCATGAGCGTAATTTTTATTACCCACGACTTGGGGGTTGTTGCAAATGTTGCGGACAGGATAGCCGTAATGTATGCGGGTAAGATAGTGGAAACAGGAAGCGTAGACGACATCTTCTACAATCCGGCTCATCCCTATACCTGGGCACTTCTTGCTTCTATGCCGGATTTGGATTCAAGCGGAAGACTGGAAGCAATACCCGGTACGCCGCCCAATATGATTTACCCACCGGAAGGAGATGCTTTTGCAGAACGCAACAAGTACGCAATGCAGATAGACTTTGAAAGGGAGCCTCCGCTTTTTAGGATAAGCGACAGTCATTTTGCAGCCACCTGGCTTTTGCATCCAAACGCGCCAAAGGTGGAACTCCCCGAATCTCTTGCAAAAAGAATTGCCAGGATGAAGGAAAGGCGCAGTGCAGACGGAGGTAAAAAATAATGGAAGAAAATGAATCTTTGCTGCGCGTTGAAAATTTGCGCCAGTATTTTAACAAGGGAACTTTCCGCGCTTTGGACGGAGTAAGCTTTGACATAAAAAAAGGCGAAGTCTTTTCTATAGTAGGGGAAAGCGGCTGCGGAAAAACTACAACCGGCCGTTCAATAATAAAGCTGCACAATATTACCGGCGGCCAGATATTTTTTAGGGGAAAGCTTATCTCTGTTGGAAAGCTTGACTTTGAGCAGAAGATAAAGGAAGCAAAGGACAATCTCTTGGCAAAGAAGATAAGCGCAAGTGAATGTTCGGATATTGTTTCCGCCCAGAAAAAAAGCTACAGGGAAAAACTTTCGCAAGCAAAAAAAGTTAAGCGCGACGAGCTTACAAAAATGCAGATGATTTTTCAGGACCCGGTAACTTCTCTTGACCCCAGGATGACTGTTGGAGAGATTATTGCAGAGGGGCTTATGATTCGCGGAGTGCGCAACAAGAACGAGATAGAAGAAAAGGTTAGCGACGTTCTGAAAAGGGTAGGCCTTGTCCCTGAATACGCAGACCGTTACCCCCATGAATTTTCCGGCGGGCAGAGGCAGAGGATCGGAATTGCAAGAGCCATAATAATGGAACCGGAACTTATCATTGCAGATGAACCGGTTAGCGCGCTGGACGTTAGCATTAAGGCTCAGGTTACAAACCTTCTTAACGACTTGCGGCACGACATGGGGCTTACTGTCCTTTTTATTTCCCACGACCTTAGCGTTGTAAAGTATTTTTCCGACAGGATTGCGGTTATGTACTTTGGAAAGATTGTGGAACTTGCAACTTCCGACGAACTTTTTGCAAATCCCCTTCATCCCTACACAAAGTCTCTTTTGAGCGCCATTCCTTTGCCGGATCCGGACTACGAGCGTTCAAGAAAGCGTATTGTCTACAGCCCAAAGCCGGAGGACAGGGAATTGCCACTTGTGGAAGTTAATCCAGGTCACTGGGCTAGGGTTTGCCTGTAGATTTTTCTTGCGGCACTTGAATGGTCTTACCGTCCGTTCCTAAAAGAAGTGTGAATGCCCAGTGTGTGGGCTTTCCGCACTTCGCCGTCTTGCGCGGCTCATCCCGTCCTGCGGCCGGGACTCGGTGCTACAATCCCTGCCGTGCTTCTGTATGCAACCCTCCATGGCTCTGTACTGGTTGGTAAGAAAATGAAAAAGAACCCCTCCGCAAAAAAAACTGTCATCCCAAACTAGCCCGCTCCCTGAGCTTCCTATGTTTTTTGTCAATAGGTTAAGCCGCTCCTGATTCCTCTTTTTGATTTATTGCACATTCTGCAAGTTCTTTTGTTGAAGGCTTGCGGAATGGTCGCACCTCGAACTTACTTCCG
>JAGACC010000299.1 GCA_017614295.1 Treponema sp. | reverse complement strand
GGTGGGCATGACGGCCTTGCGGACGCGGCGGTTTTTCTGAAGGCATGAATGCTGAATATAGAAGCAATGTTGGGTTAGCGGACTGGGTTAAGAAGATGGGATGTGGTGGCGGTAGAGATTACCGGGTCGAGCCCGGTAATGACAGGGATGGGGAAACGGCAAACGCTATTGTAGACGCTGCTTTGCAAACAAAGGCGCGGCAGGGATTGGAGCCCCGTAAGTAGCCGCAGGCTATGAGCGCTAGCGAAGGGCGGAAAGCCCATAAAAAAGTGGCAAGTGTTTGCATGTACAATAGATGGTTGAACTAAAAAACTGCCGCAAAATTTAAGAAGTGTTTAAAAATTACAGTTTTTGGAGGTTCACATTATTTTTTTTTAGATATATAATGTTTTTTATGAATATACGTGAACTTGGAGAAGCCATAAAGAATTCCGAAAATTTTGAAGGTACGGTGTCTTTTAACGAACCTCTTGCAGACCGAACCACCATGAAGGTTGGAGGTCCAGCCCTTATTTTTGTTGAGCCGGATGATGTGCTTTCGCTTGTTTCTGCCCTAGTGGTGCTTACGAAGGTGAAGGCTCCGGTTTTTGTTCTTGGCGGGGGCAGCAATATTGTTGTTAAGGACGAGGGTATAAGGAAGGTTGTTATTTCTACCGCCAAGCTGCGTGGCTTTAGCATGGTTCCCGGTAAGCCTATGCCTTTTGAGCTTGAGGATTTTGAGCAGGCAAAGGAATGCTGTCCGATTACGGTTACTGTTGGCGCGGGTACTTCTATTAACGAGCTTACGGAAATGGTTTCCAAGTACGGTATTATTGGTTTGCAGAAGTTTGCGGGTCTTCCGGGTACGGTTGGCGGTGCGTGTTTTATGAATGCCCGCTGCTACGGTGAGGATTTTGGCGACCTTGTGATGCAGGTTAAGTACATAGATTTGGATGACGTTCATTACGTAAACAAATTTACGCTTGATTCAGTTGTAAAGACCTACACCCACTACAAGGGACAGGACGACTGGGGCTACAAGAAGTCTCCTTTCCAGGGGAAGAGGTGGATTATAATAGAAGCAAGCCTTGCCCTTAGCTGTATAGATATGTACATTACCGAGGGCTGCTTTGCAAACCCTGCGGTTCAGGACTATATAAGAAGCGGAAATTCTTCCTATATAAAGGACAGGGAGGAAAAGGGTCACTTTAAGGCTCCAAGTGCAGGTTCAGTCTTTAAGAACAACAGGGAATTTGGAAAGCCCAGCGGAAAGATTATAGATGAGGTTGGTCTTAAGGGCACAAAGATGGGCGGCGCTCAGGTTGCTCCTTGGCACGGAAACTTTATCATTAACAATGGAAACGCAACGGCTGAGGATATAAGGAAGCTGGTGGGCTTTGTTCAGGAAAAGGTTAAGGAGAACACCGGGTTCAGCCTAGAGAGCGAAATTATTTTTGTGTGATTTCGGTGAATTTCTTCCGATAATTAATTGACAATCAGCATTTTGCTTTCTATACTTTAAAGGAAGTTCTTTAAATAATATAGAAGGAATGAGCAAATTCAGGACGGTAAAAAGTGCTACAGTTAACTTTTGTAAATTTTAAGCAGAATTCATACATTCAGGTTGAAGGTACCCCTGCGACCTCTTGTTTTTACATCATTCAAAGCGGAAAAATCCGCTGCTTCCACGAGACAGAGGTTCCCGGCAACGCTCCAAGAATGCTTGGTCCGGGAGACTTTATTGGTGTTGTAGCCTGCATGTCCAGCCACAGCCAGACGGAAAGCGTTATTGCCATTACAAATGTTGTTGCAATCAAGGTTAACCGCGAGCAGTATCCTGAACTGATCATGAAGAACACCCCTGTTGCCATGAAGATTGTCCGTTCGTTTGCACAGGAAATGCGCGTTCTTAACGACAACCTTACAAAAATCACGCTTAAAAACACCGTTACAGAGACACCAGACCAGCTTTTTCCGATTGCCCAGTACTACGAGGATTCCGGTTGGCCAGAGATAGCCGCATACTGCTACTACCAGTACCTTAAGGAATGCCCCAACGGCAAGTGCAAGGAACAGGCAATAAAGCGCTTTAGCATATTAAAGAAGAGAACCAACCCTCCATATCTTGAGCCTAAGGGCGAGATGATGAGGACTTACAAGCAGAACACGATGATTTTCTCCGAATGCCAGAGCGGTGCAGACATGTTCATCGTGCAAAGCGGTTCAGTTAAGATTGTAAAGGTAGTTGACGGTTCCGAAGTTATGCTTGCCCTGCTTAAGAAAGGCGACATCTTTGGAGAAATGGCACTTTTGGATAACCGTCCGCGCTCAGCATGTGCAATTGCCCACGACGACTGTACCCTTATGGTCATCAACCGTACAAACTTTGACCAGATGGTTTCCACACAGCCGCAGCTGGTTGCCCGCCTTACATCAATGTTTGCAGAAAGACTTTGGTCAATGTACCGTCAGCTTGCAAACACAGAGCTCCGCAATCCGCGCGAGAAGATGGTCGATATGCTTGCCCTTCAGGTTGAAAAGTCAAGGCAGCAGCCGGTTAAGGGTGTTCCTTTTGAAACAGATTTTACAATAACAGACATCATAAATCTTTGCGGTATTCCTTCAAACGAAGTAAGAACCGCAGCCTGGCAGCTTGAATCAGACCAGAACGTTAAGGTTAAGTCTGGCAAAATTGTTGTTCCCGACGTGGAAGAACTCATCAAACAGGCGGCATTCTACCGCAAGCAGAACAGCAAACATGCAAATGAACAATAGAAGAAGCCATAGGATTTTGGCAGGCGCACTTGCTTGTCTAGTAGCAATAGTAGCCCCACTTTTTAGCGAAGATTCACTTCCTTCAGGATATGCAGGCGTTAGCTTGGGAATGTCCCTGGATGCAACAAAGCAGGCACTTAAAAGAGACCCCCAGTTTGGCTACAGGGGAGACAGAGACGTATCCCTCTTGCCGGGAGACTCCAGAATCCTTATAGAGACGGACACTTCCATTACGGCTCCGCATTCATTCCTGGACAGGTGCTACTTCCAGTTCTACGACGAAAAGCTTTACATAATCACCATTAATCTTAGGCAGGACAAGGTTGACCACTACTCGGTATTCAGCTCGCTTTGCAAAAAGTACGGAAACCCGGTAAGCCTTAACCCCCAGAAGTCTGAATGGCGCAACGACAGCGTTATTATGACGCTTGAACGTCCGCTTACGATAAAATACACAGACAAAGCCGTTTTTGAAAGCCTCGTGGACCAGTCGCTTGTAGAAAAGACAGGACGCGAAAAGAACACGGAACGCTTTCTTGAAGGACTTTAGCCTGTATATCGGATAGCAAACAGCTGTCACCCAGAGGGCTACGCTTCTTCGTACGCACTTGCTGCGAAGAATGATTCAGGTCTGTATCCAAAAGAAATACAGATTCCAAAACACGCTTTGTAGCCACATTCACACGCACCTGCTATGAATGTGTGTGCAAAGTGGAGTAGCATTCGGAATGACCTGATATTACTTAATTTTAGGAATTCAGCATGAAATTCATTCGCTTTAACAAGATTGCAGCAAAGGCCGCTGTGCTTACGGTGGCTTTTTTTGTTTTTATTCCGGCATCATCCTGCTCGGGAAAAAAGTATGACTTACCGGTAAAAACGCTTGTAATAACCACGGCAAGCGGAAAAACCATACCCGTAAAGGCGGAAATTGCCTCTAAGACGGAAGAGCGCAACTACGGCTTTATGAACCGCACACACATCCCCGACGGAACCGGAATGCTCTTTGTTTTTGAAAAGGACCAGGTGCTGCACTTTTGGATGAAGAACACGCCCCACCCTCTTTCCATAGCCTACATAGACAGCAGCGGAAAAATTAGCGACACACTGGACATGACGCCCTTTAGCGAAACCTCGGTCTCAAGCACCCGCTCTGTCCGCTATGCGCTGGAAGTTCCACGCGGCTGGTACAAGGCAAATTCCATAGCTCCGGGAGACATAGTTTCCTTGGAGGACGGAAGCCCGCTGGAAAAACTGCGCTAAATCTTCTTAAATTTATCTTTTGATTTTTTCTCTTTTTGGAGCCGCTTTTTTCTGCTGTCCAAAATATTCCTAAAAGAACATCTTGCCATTTTACAGAACACATAGCGCCATGGACGGCGCGTCAATCCTTTGCGTAAACACTCGCGGGTTTTCGCACGAAAACCCGTCTTTAAAAATGGCAAGGAGGCCATTTTTAAAGGGCTTTGCGGGGTTCCGGCTTTCGCCTCCATTGCTGACGCAACGAGTTGCAAGCAACTCGCCCCTCCAATCCCGGCTAGGCTTTGTCCGCTACGGAATTTTACCGCACAAAAAAAATACCGCCCAAAAGAAAACCTTTCAGGCGGTAATTCAATTTAAATTAACAGCTAGGCTTCCACGCTAACCAGAGAACCCGTAGACTTGCGTTCTGCGTAAACAGAAGAAAGTCCCTTGTAAGGATTCTTAAAGCCGGAAATCTGACCGCGGAGCTCTTCCAGATGAATCTTTAGAAGGTGGCGGTTGCGCTGGTTCTGGATGATAACCTGTTCGCGGAGCTTGCCAAGTTCACCCTGAAGCTTTTCTACCGGAACTGCATCCTGCGGATTGTAGGTGCTGGCCCTGCTCTTTACGTAAAGATCCTGCATAGGAACTATTACCTTCTGCAAGGAGGCTATTCCCTTTACAATCTGCTTTTCCAGTTCCGTATGCGCAAGGAGAGACTCTGCGTCTTCCGCATTGATTCTCTGCTCCTGGCTTTCCAGAACCTTAAGATATTCCCTGAATTTTGTACGCTGCTGTTCAAGAAGGGCGCGGAACCTCTTTAAAATAGCTACGCGCTCGTCCAGCTCTTCTTTGCTAAGATTTTCTACCGTCATAATTCCCACCGTTTATCCCTTTATTTTCGGTTTTTCTAGCCTGTTATGCTAAGAGTAGCCCTTTCACCAGCCATCTTAACGGCACCGTTTGCCTGAGTCTGCGAAACGCTGGCCCATGAATCCCTAAGCTGGGAAAGCAAGTCCAGGATGAATTTCATCTTCTTCTTGTCGTGGCTAAGGCTGCAGTTAAGGAGTTCCTTGTTAAAATAAATGTAAAGTGCCATAAGATTCTGGGCAATCTCTCCGCCCTTTTCCATGTCCAGGCTTATCTGAAGCTCAGTGATTATGTCCTGAACCTTCTGGAGATGCTTGCCAAAATTCTCAATGTTTTTTGGTTCGATTCTGTTTTCTTCGCCCACAAGCGTTATTGCCTCATGCAAATTGCTTACGGCGCCTTCGTAAAGCATTACCACAAGCTTCCCCTGGCTTGCTGTCTTTACGCCTATTTCACGGTACGTGTTGTAACCGTTGGCAGAATAAGAGTTATAGTTCATATTCACCCCACATAAACCATAATGAAGTTGATGGCTCTTGCGAAATTTAGGCCTCCATGCCCAAAAATGCACAACAGTCTACATTCTAGTATCGGAATTTAAAAATAAGAAGTTAAGCTTTTTTTGCGATTTTTTTCTTTTTTAAAACAAGGAAAATTTTATATTGTTGATTTTTCTACCGATACAGCAGGAGGGAATAAAAAGATGGCTTATTTTATTACTTTTTTGCGAGAACGCCTTTACAAGGGCAGCGAATACAAGGTTTTAAAGCCCTATAGCGAAGTACATAAATGTCTTTTATTCGTAAGTTTACTTGCCTGGGTACCAAACATAATACTTTTTATCCAAATGGTTATAAAATTGGGGATGAGCCGCGTGATTTCTTCGAATTTTCTGCTTGCTTACCTGATAATCTTTCCAACAATAGAATTAGTCCTCTTTGCAATTTTTGAAGGGCAATATGTAAAAATTACTTATGATGAAATAAAAGTTGTGGAACTTGTATTTTTGGCAAAGAAAATGAGAATTTCAGATATTATTAAGAATGAATTCACTTCCAAAGAAATCGGTTTAAGATTAGTTTCTAACGATGACGAAATACTCGTAAGAACTTTTAATTACTCCCAAAAAGACGTAGACTTTTTATTAAAAAAGTTGGGAATTGAGGAAAAGACAGCTCTTGAGTAATCCCCTAGCAGATAAAGTGCTAGCCCCGATTGGAAGGGCGGTTGGTTAAAAATTGCATCCGTGCAATTTTTAACCATGAGTTTTCTGCGAAAACTCACCTGCCTTTTTTCATAACCAAATGACGCGCCCTCCTTGGCGCTGCTTGTTTTACATGTGCCGCCGAACCCGGAAGCAATGGAGGCGAAAGCCGGAACCCTGGAAAGCGGGTTTTACGAGAGACCCCGGCAATTTTTTGAAATAGTGCTAAAGGCTTACAGAATTAACTGCGTTGGTAAAAGTCCGATAATAGCTTTAAGCGGCAAATCTCTAAAATTGCAGGGACAGTAAGCCCAGTAAGCCGCTCCAGAGTAGACAAAAGGACTTGTTTATTCTAATATAGAATAAGGGTAAAGATTTAAAATATGTATTCAACACAATTCTGGATATTTTCTGCTATCTCCCTGTTTTGCCTCTGCGCCACAGCAAGTTGTTTTACCGCAACTCTGATAGACCGCCCTTCTGTTCAGCAGAGGAACGTTTTTATGACTAGCGGCATAGTTATATTTTTTATAATCGGACACATGCTGCATTTTACGGGTAGTACGGAAGAAGCCCTGCTTTTGGGTGCAAAATTTGAATACGTTGCAAACATCTGCCTTTTGGGCGGCATATACAACTTTCTTGCTTCTTTTTACAGGAAGTCTCCAAACCGCTTTATTCTTTTTCTTGCAAGGATAGTTCCGGCTCCTTTTGTTGTGCTTATTCCGATTGCAAGTACGGCATCGTCTTTTTGGGCATTCAGGCTTTTCTTTAAGAGCTATTCGCTTGGCGCTACAAAAAACGGCCTTTGCGAGCTTGTAATAGAGAGGGGTCCCGCTTTTTACTGCTACATGGCTTTTGCAGGGCTTTACACCCTTCTTATTTTCCTTACCTTCATAAGCAAACTGCATTCTTCTACAAAGAAGGAGAGGTATCTTGCCGTTAGGATGTTCCTTAGGCTGATTCCCTTCCTTTTAGTGTGCATGGTCTTTACCTTTATGGAATACAGGAGGCCTGTAACTCCGCTAAGACCAATTATTCTTTCGGCAACTACTGCTTTGTGCGCATATCTTGTTCACAAGGAAAAGTTTAGGAACTTGTACGACCTTTCTTATTTTGCGGTTGTTGATTCGCTTTACGATCCGCTTTTTGTTACCGACACGGAATTTTTCGTAAGGAATGCAAACATGGCGGCTAAGGTTTTGTTCCCGGAATACCACAAGGCAAACTACAAGAACCAGATTCAGATTGACGCTGAACTTAAGAATATCCTTAACCAGAGCGTCTACACGATGGATTCAAAGCATATACGCATAGCAAGCAGGGAATTTATTCCTGAACCCCACCGCATAGAGCGTGACGATATTCTTTACGGATACATACTTGTGCTTAACGATGTTACAGAGCAGAGCAACAAATTTATGCAGCTTGAGCACAAGAACATGCAGCTTTCCTTTGACTATAAGGAAATAGAAAACGACCTTCTTACTACAAGGAGCAAGATTGTTGGCGGTCTTATCCAGTATGCGCTTGAGCAGGACAGCTATATTGGAGAGCACATGAGGCGGACAAGCAACTACACTGCCATTCTTGCAAAGCAGCTCCAGGCAGGCGGAAAATATGCAAGTACAATCACCAATGAATACAAGACTACGCTTTGCCAGGTGACTCCCCTTCATGACGTGGGAAAGATATTCCTTGCATCAAAGACTTTTGGCGACGGAGATGGAGATGGCTCTTTGCAGGAACACGTTAACGCGGGTGTTAAGCTTATAGACAGAATCTTTATAAACGACCAGACAAACCTTTTCTACAGCCTTGCAAAAGAAGTTACCCTTTGCCACCACGAATGCTGGGACGGTTCGGGCTTTCCAAAGGGGCTTAAGGGAGAGGAGATTCCGCTTGGGGCTCGCATTGTTGCTCTTGCAAATGAATTTGACTCTCTTACATTAAAGAGGAATCTTGAAGTGCCTTATTCCTTTGCGGAAGCCTATACTACGATTCTTTCCGAAAGCGGCAAGAAGTTTGACCCGGAGATTGTAGAGGCATTTAAGCTTGCGCGGAAGGAATTTCTTGATATGTATAACCAGGTTACAAAATCGAAGTGAAGCAAAACAGGGAAATTAGTTTTGTACAGCGCTCCCAGGCAAATCCGTCTGATAAAACCGCGGTGTCGCGGAATTATTGGTAAAATTCATAAAAGAAAAGATAAAAAACCGCTTGACAAGCCATACCCCCGACAGTATTATTATAAATACCCAAAGGGGTATGAATATGACAGGAAACAAACAAAAGAATTGTGAACATTGTAAGACCAACCGTTCCAAGAAGCGGACGGAGGACGAGAAGAAGATGCTGATTAACAGGCTTAACAGGGTTGTTGGTCAGGTTAACGGAATAAAGAGGATGCTGGAAGAAGATGCATATTGCGCAGACATACTTATTCAGGCAAGCGCAACTACTGCGGCTATTAATTCATTCAGCAAGATGGTAATTTCTTCCCACTTAAAAACCTGTGTGCACGACGACATAAAAAACGGAAACGAAGAGTCCATGAACGAATTCCTAAAGCTTCTTAGCAAGCTGTTAAAGTAAGCATAGCTAAAAAAGCGGAGAATTGCCATGGAACAATATAGAGTAACAGGAATGAGCTGTGCGGCTTGCAGTGCCAGAATAGAAAAGGCTGTTGGCAAAATTCCCGGAGTAAAGTCATGCTCCGTAAACCTGCTTACCAATTCAATGGGTGTGGAAGGTACGGCAAGCAGCGAAAGCATAATAAGCGCGGTGGAAAAAGCAGGCTACGGTGCAAGCAAAGCAGACGGAAGCAACAGCTCCGGAAAAAGCAAGCCCATGACGCAAAAGGAAGATGACTTAAAGGACAAGACTTCTCCAATGCTTGTTAGGCGGCTTGTTTTTTCTACGATATTCCTTCTTATATTGATGTACTTTAGCATGGCAAACCCTATGCTTGGCTGGCCACTCCCCTCTTTTTTGCAGGGTAACTGTATTGCACAAGGAATAATACAAATGCTTCTTGCGGCAACAGTTATGGTCATAAACCAGAAGTTTTTTATTAGCGGAACAAAAGCCCTCTTTAGCCTTGCACCAAACATGGACACACTCGTAGCACTTGGCTCCGGGGTTTCATTTTTCTACAGCGTGGCGACACTTTTGCGCATGACCGTTGTTCAGATGGAAAGCGGAAGCGAAAAAGCATCTCACCTAATGCATGACTTTTACTTTGAAGGCGCAGCAATGATTGTTACGCTAATAACTGTTGGCAAACTGCTTGAGTCTGTTTCCAAGGGAAGGACAACAAACGCTCTAAAAGAACTGATGAAGCTTAGCCCCAAGACGGCAACCGTAATAAGGGAGGGGAAAGAAGTTCTTGTTTCTATAGAAGAAGTCTTTAAAGGCGACATTTTTCTTGTAAAACCGGGAGAAAGCATTCCTGCGGACGGAATAGTTCTTGAAGGAAGCTCTGCGGTAAACGAAAGCGCCCTTACCGGAGAAAGCATTCCTGTGGACAAAAAAAGCGGGGATAGCGTTAGCGCTGCAACTGTGAACACAAGCGGACTTTTAAAATGCAGGGCAAGCCGTGTTGGAAAAGACACTACCCTTTCGCAAATAATCCAGATGGTAAGCGATGCGGCGGCAACAAAAGCACCCATTGCAAAGGTAGCGGACACTGTCAGCGGAATATTTGTTCCTGCGGTAATAGTAATAGCGGCTGTAACTTGCGTGGTATGGCTTCTTCTTGGAAAGGACATGGGATTTGCACTTTCCAGGGGAATTGCGGTTCTTGTGGTAAGCTGCCCATGCTCACTTGGACTTGCAACACCGGTAGCAATAATGGTTGGTAACGGCGTAGGGGCAAGGCACGGCATTCTTTTTAAGACATCTTTGGCACTTGAGGAAACCGGGCGGATAAAAATACTTGCTTTGGACAAGACCGGCACTATAACAAAGGGAGAACCTGTAGTAACGGACCTTCTTCCAGCGGCAGATGTTAGCAAAGATGAACTTTTACAGACGGCATATTCACTTGAAGCAAACAGCGAGCACCCCATAGCAAAGGCAATCGTGGCATACTCCGAGGAACATAGCGTAGAGCGGCTGGAAGTAAGCGGTTTTACAGCTATAGCAGGCAGCGGACTTTCTGCAAAGTGCGGAGGAAGCGAAATCTTTGGGGGAAGCGTAAAATTTATTGGGGAGAAGCTAAAAGACTTTTCTGAAGGACTTGGAAAAGAGGCATTAAAACTTGCGGAAGAGGGAAAGACGGTGTTTGGCTTTGCAAAGGAAGAAAAATTCCTTGGGCTTATAGCGGTTTCGGATGCGGTAAAGGATGACTCTGCACAGGCAATTAAAGAGCTTAGGGGAATGGGAATCCAAACTGTAATGCTTACCGGAGACAACGAAAGGACTGCAAAGGCTGTAGCAAAGGTTTCCGGTGTGGACAGGGTACTTGCAGAGATACTGCCGGACGGTAAGGAAAAAGAAATACGCTTACTAAAGGCAAAGGGCAAGGTTGCAATGGTTGGTGACGGAATAAACGATGCTCCAGCCTTAACAAGAGCGGATATTGGCATTGCAATTGGAAGCGGAACAGATGTTGCTGTGGATGCGGCGGACGTGGTTCTTGTAAATTCCAGCCTTTTGGGAGCGGCAAGAGCTATTAGGCTTAGCAAGGCAACTCTTAGGAACATAAGGGAAAACCTCTTCTGGGCATTTTTCTACAACGTAATGCTGATTCCACTTGCAGCAGGGGTCTATTACAAGGCTACGGGTCTTGCGGTAAGTCCAATGATTTGCGCTGCGGCAATGAGTCTTTCCAGCTTTTGCGTGGTAACAAACGCCCTAAGGCTTAACCTTTTTAACATTAACAAGGCAAAAACAAAAGAAAACATAGATTCTATGGAGGAAAATTCTATGGCAGAAGAAATTCAGCAGAAGACATTCAAGGTTGAAGGAATGATGTGTACCCACTGTGAGGCTCACGTAAAAGAGGCTTTGGAGGCACTTAATGGCGTTAGCGAGGCTGTTGCAAACCACACTACAGGCGAGGCGGTTGTAAAATTTGCTTCCCCGGTGAGCGATGCGGAAATCGCCAGTGCAATAGAAAAGGCCGGCTACAAGGTAGTATAAAAACATGCAAATCAGTTTTGTGCTCCACTACCAGAAAAATCTTTGATGGCGGGTCCCAGTAACGGAAAAAATCAAGGAATCCTCCCTAAAGGGTCCCTCCTTGCTTTTTTCCTACGTCCCACCATCAAAGATTTTTCTTCTCGTTGCGCCCAAAACCGCCACCAATTATTAGCAGGCGTTGCGGGCGGCGTTTGAGCCCGCAGAAGGGGGTGTGCCGAAGACCGCTTGCGGGCTGAGGCCAGGGGGAAGGCTTTCCCCTCCTTATTTGAACAAAGCGCAGGGGGAATTCGCAGCAAGCCCAACGGGCGCAGCTTCAAGCGAGACTTCCCCCTCCTTGAAAATAAAAAAATATTGACTTTTTTGGAAAAAACTATAGTAACACAAATAGATTTGTGGTACTATCGCCTTTACAGAGTTT
>JAGACC010000298.1 GCA_017614295.1 Treponema sp. | reverse complement strand
GCAGAGGCAGCCTATCTTGAAAAATGCTGTGACGAGCACAACTACAAGGAAGCGGAGGAAAAGACCGGGGATCTTGTAAAGCACTACGGTTTGTACACGAACCTTCTTTTGCCAATAGTTACTCCCGGCAGCAGTCCGTCCGGAATGAAGGAGCTTATGGCTGAATCCCGTTTTAACGAAGCCTATGCCGCAATCAAGGAATGTGTTACCGTGGACGACTTTGATTCTTCCGAGAATATCGTGGTTGCAATGTCTACTTACGAAATGCCGGAAAAGCTAAAGGGGCGCTACAAGGCACTCCGTACATCTGTTTACACCAAGAACAAGCAGGCTATTCTTAGCTCTATGATTTAATGTTCTTTTGGGAATCTAATTTTTGGGATTATAATTCTTCTGGACGTTATTTCTGTCTGCTCTGCCATTTGTTTTTTGGCTAACTCGACCGGATGTTGCTTTGCGTCACCGCGTCTAAAAGAAGTAGCGCCAAGGAGGGCGCGTCATTTCGTTGCGGTGGAACAAGCAAGTTTTCGTAAGAAAACTTGTGGGTAAAAAATTACATGGAGGTGATTTTTTACCCAAGGGCTACATAGCGGCGTAGGTTGGGGCGGTTATTGTTCCCAGACAAGCACTTTGTTCTTTCCAGCCTTTATTTTCTCAAAAGGACCGGGAACTGGCTTTGCTGAGCGTTCGTTACCGCAAATGTCCCTATTAAAGGCTATTTCGCTTCCGTCGGGGGCTTCAAAGCGGAACTGGCATATCCTTGGCCTTCCCAGCATCTTTGTTTCTATAATTTCTGTCTTTGTAGTAAAGAGGCTTTCGTCCGCAGTAAATTCAGCGTAGAATTTGCCGCCTTCCTCAAGGATTGTAAGCTTGGGGTTTTCTTTGCTAAAGCTGTTTTCCTTTTCTCCGCTAAAGGCCTTTGCTCCAAAGCAGTAGTGGTTGCCGTTAACATAAGCTGCCTGCATCACCCTCATGAACACATCGTGGTCTCCGTCTCCCGCTTCCTTTATGCGGTCCTTGTATTCCTGCCAGCCTCTTGCGCATCCGGTGTTAAGCTGTGGTGTCTTTCTTCTTTCGTTAAGCTCCTGGCACATCTTTTCCATTATGCATTCATCGTAGCCGTGGGTTCCGTCCTTTGACTGGGGGGTAAAGGTTTCCTGTCCGCCAACAAATATGTTCTGGTAAAGCCTGTCGTCTCCGCTAAAGACCAGCGCGGTTCCCAAAAGGTCTGTGGAGTGGGCAAAGTGGTAGGGTGTTGCCCTGTCCAAGACCTGTTCGCGCCTCATTGTTCCGCAGCAGAAGTTGTGGATGTATGCCCCGCCCTGGGATATGTTGTCAAAGTTGTAGTCGCTTGCAAAGATGTTGTTGTCCACGATGTAAGGTCCGTGCGAAACTTCCACCATAAGGTCCCTGTCGTTTGCGTAGTAGAGGTTTCCGCTTATGCGTACTCCCTGTGTCTGCCAGTCAAACCAGGTGCCAAGCGTGCAGTTGTGTATGTTGTTTCCAATAACCTGAACGTCAATTCCTGCATGGAGCTTTATTCCCGCAATCTCGTAGCCAAAGTATTCATGCTTAACCGCAATGTTGTAGATGTGGTTGTGCTCTATTTTGGAAAAAATGCAGCCCATGTGCCCTACGATTCCGTTTTGTCCGCAGTCGTAGATTGTGTTGTTGCGTATTATGTGCGAACCGATTTTTTCTTTGCTCCAGCCGTTCTTTTTTGCCCTAAATACAGCTTCCATCTGGTACTGGTAACCAGGCTTCTCCCTAAAGTGGGTGCAGTCATTGTCCCCGGTGGAGATTTCTTTGCCAAGGCTTACCGCGCTACACTTTGCGTCGTGGAAAATGCAGTCTTCTATAATCCAGCCCTTAGCCCAGTGGGGTCCAATCATGCCTGGTTGGTCTGCCGTTGGTGGTGCCCAAGGAGTTGCCGCTTGGCACATCTCAAATCCCTGTACCGTAATGTAGTCAAGCCCTGTGCGCTCTGGATAGAAGCAGCTCTGCCTTACGCTTATTTCTACAAGTTCCTTGTTGGGGTCATATTCATGGAAGTTTGCGTAGATTTTAGTTTCTTCCTTGCCAACTTCTGCAAACCACTGGTATACCGTCTTCTCCGGCTCAAGAATAGGCTCTTCGTGTCTGGTCCACGGAGGATTGTAGCCTGTAAGACGCTTTTCTGCCTTGCGAACTTCCTCCAAAGACTGTGCTTCGTAGAATGACTTTCCGTTAAGGTAAAGGTCTCCCAAATGAACTGGCTTTTCAAGAGGCCACACAACCCAGTCACCCCAGACTTCCTTTGCAAAGGGATTGCATTCACCGTAAGAAGCCGCACCGCTAAAGATGGAATTGGAAACGCTTGCGCTCCATACGCTTCCGCCTTCATTCTTCCAGCCCTTAAGCTCCTCCGAACCCTTTATTACAACCTTCTCTCCCTTTGCTGCACGGTAAACTATGCGCTTGTCTTCTCCGCTTCCACCGTTAGCAGGCTTTACCCATTCGCGGTAGGTTCCCTTTCCAACGGTTACGCTGTCTCCGGCAACTGCAAGTGAAGCTGCTTTTGAAATAGTCTTAAAAGGGCGTTCTTTGCTTCCGGGGCCAAAATCATCCCCGTTAACGCTTACAAAATAATCCATCTTTTACCTCCGCAGGTTTATAGCTTTAAGCCTTTATGTCTTTAAGTCTGTATGTTTTGTGGCAGGGTATAGTAGCTTTTAGGAGGGGGGGCGCAAGTTTGTCTAAGCTTAGCGTAAATGCGGTTGCAGGTCATTGAATGTTCAGCGTGAAAATTCCTACCTCTTTAAAAGTTCGTCCAACTCGGCATTCTGAGCCAAGAATTCACTGTTTCGCGGGTCAATTGCTACAACTTGCTTTAGGTAATACTGTGCCCGTCTCCAGTCCTGTTTGTTATAGTAGATTCTGTAGAAGCGGTAAAGTGCGTCTTTGTTCCGTGGGTTTGCGGTAAGGCTTGCCCTTAGGTCTGCAAAAATCTCGTCTTCTCCGGTTGCAAGAAGGCTCCTCTGGTAATATAAGAAGCTCTTTGTCTTTCCGGAAGAAGTCTCAAGCTTTGTGTTTATAAGCTTCTGTGCCTGCTCCCTCTTTCCTGTTGCAACAAGCATGTTTATGTATGAGCGCAGAACATCTTCGTCGTCCGGGTAGTCTGAATAAAGCTTGGATGCCGTCTCCATAGCCTGTGTATTGTTCTTTAGGGCAATGCAGATGTCTATGTATGCAAAGAATGTCTCTTTGGAAACACCGTCTTCCTTTAAAAGCTTTGAGCACATCTGGTATGCTTCCTGGTAACGGCCTGCCTTGTAGTGTTCGCTGATTAAAATCTGCTGAGCCTGAATGTTGTCCGGAAGCTTGGCAAGCACCTTGTTGGCAAGTTCCGTCGCACTCTTACCCGCCACCGGAGAGCCTGAATCCGAAGCAACAGAAGCTGCGCAAAGAAGAACGTCGGGGTCTTCGGGGTATTTTTGCAAAGCCTGGGCAATTGTCTGGGAAGCCGCGGAATTGTTCTTGTTCCATTCGCGAAGAAGCCGTGTCCTTTCAATCAGGTAAAGCTTGGAAGTGGAATCCGTTTTTGCAACAGCGTCCAAAAGCGAAGAAGCCTTAATGTAGTCATTCTTGCTCATAAGAATGTCTGCACGGTAGAGGGTAAAGTTTGTATTCTCCGGCTCATTCTGCAGAACCCTAAGCACGTAGTTCTCTGCCTTGTCCACATTACCGGTCTTTAGGGCAGCGGTTGCACAAATCTTAAGAAGCAGTGAATTCTGTGGGGAAGAAGCAAGCAAAAGCTCTCCCTGAGAAAGCGCCCTTGAATAGTTACCCATGCTGTACTGGATAGCCGCCTCAACCGCCTTTAGCTCCACGCAGGAAGAAGCACCCTTTTCCGCCTTGGTAAGATAGGAAGCCGCAGATTCAGCCTTGCCCTTGTTTATCTCCAGAACGGACATAAGGTAGTTTGCAAGAACGGAATCCGGCCTCATTGCAAGAGCCGTGTTCAAGTCCTTCTTAGCCTTAGAGTAATAAGCCTGAATGTCTGCCCTGGAAAAAATAACCATGGAAGGAAGCAGGGTAGTCAAAAAATCCGTCCGCTCAGTGGTGGAATCATAAATTCCGTTTGCCGCACTCTGAAGTATTCTGGAGTAGGGGTTATCCGTCTGTGTTGCAGGAACCTCCCAAGTAACTTTCCTGGAAGGCCAAGCTGTCTGCATAATCTGTTTGCAAAGATTCATCAGTACAATTTCCTTGTCAGAAAGAGTACCCTTTGAATTCTTATATATTAAAGAAGAAGCCTGCTGCAAAGAATCCGGTGAACCGTTTTCCACGTAAGCCACAATTTTCTGGTCTACCGAATAAAAATACGAGCGGAAAGAGTTGTCCGGCATGGGAATCTTGGTAACAATTTCCTCCCCGCCTTCAGAATCATCCTTAGAAGCAGAGGAAACAGAAGAATCCTCTTTGGGTGCAGGAGTACTCGCGCAAGAGAAAAATAAAAGTGGCAAAAGAAGGGCAAGTCCAAGTCTCTTAGGATTCATTTGAGTCTTCCCCTTCGATAAGAGAATCATCGTTCATGTAAGGCAAAATTTCATGGTGCTTTTGCTGAACCACAAACAATATTATAAGCCATATTCCGCCAAAAATCAAAATAACAGGCCACCACATGTAAATAAACTGGCGGAAAGAAGTCTTAAAAATGTGCATGGAAAACAAAAGGAAAACAATCCCCATAATAATCATAAGTATGGCTGGGAAAAAGTAAATGGTGCGTATCCTCTTGTGGTTGTAAAGACCGGACGGAATTAGGGCAAAACCGCAGATTACTATCGTAAGCGGCCAGGTCTCAATAAAGGTAAAGGGCAGAATGTTAACGTCCAAAAGCAGAATGTGAACCCCGTAAAGAAAAAAGACAATCCCAAAAAAGACCCAAATCCCCTTCTTAATAAGTGCAAAAGATATATATAGAAGAAAAGCGCCTGTTCCGGTAAGAAAAATAGACTTCCAGCCAAATGGATCCTGAGTCTTGGAAAACTTTACCGCAAGCAAAAAGACGCCGGAAAGCAATATTCCTATACCTATGACGAGTCCGATGTGGTATTTCAACGGCAGCTTACCCTGATTTTCCGGGGCCGTATCATCCTTGCCGCTTTTAGTGTTCCAACCAGTACGTGGCACCTTAACCTGATCTTCCGGGGTCGTATCTTTCATTAGTCGTCCTTACTCTACTCCCTAATACCTAGAATACTCTAAGGATATTTAAAAAACAAGTTGGCTGGCATACTGTTATAAATTATAACAAATTTTTACCGGTATTTTTTCTGGACCAGCCTTTTCCCGCTCTACCAGCCCGCCTCTTGGCTAACCCGACTGAATATTGCCATGCGCCACCGCCGTTCGCTTGAAACTTCGTTGCGAGAACCGCCCTTCGCTGTCCGCTCATACCGCTGGCTCGGTACTGGAAGGTTGCAGGCAACCCGGGCTCCATGGAGGGGCGTTTAAATGCTTGGCAAGTAAGATGCGCTTTTACCATACTTAATCCCCTAAGTATCCAGTTTGTAACAGGTTTGATATTGTAACTTGTAAATGCTTGCAATATCAGTAAATACTTTGTAATTCCAATACCTGTAACACCATCCAATAACTTCCTCTATGTACTGCAACAGGGAAGCAGTTCTTTTGGCACATCTTATGCAAAGCAATTGAAATCAGGTTTGGGGTGGAGCGGGAAGTCAAAGACGGCTGAAAACTCGCATTGGAGCGGTGCGAGACCCAAAATTACTATCTTCTAACACCCAAGGAGGCTTCAATAAAAATTCCGCGACACCGCGGGTTTCTCAAACGGATTTGACTGGACGCGCAACCCCAAACCTGATTTCCTGTTAGCATACGCATCTGACTGTAAACCTCCTCAAAACTGATTCCCTAGTTCACCCGCTACCCCTTGTCTAACCGCTAAAATAATGATATTGTTATTTACTCTAATTTTAAAATTAAGGATGGAACGCAAATATGTCATTTATTCCTACTTTATTGACTACCGCAGCCGGTAGCGCACAAGGGGCAGGGGGACAGATGGATGCTATGGGTGGCACCTTCGGTATGCTCGTACCTCTTATTCTTATCTTTGCTATCATGTATTTCCTGATGATACGCCCTCAGCAGAAAAAGCAGAAAGAAACGCAGAAAATGATCGACGCCATCAAAAAGGGCGACAAGGTTGTTACAATCGGAGGAATCCACGGTATTGTTTCTTCTGTAAAGGAAAATACCCTTGTAATAAAAGTTGACGACAATACAAGAATTGAATTTAACCGCACAGCAATTGCTACTGTAGTTACAGACAAACCTGCTACAGACGGCAAGGATGTGACGGAATCAAAAAATTCTGAGGTAACAGAAAAATGAGTAAAAAGGGACGCTTGTTTATAATCCTTTTGGTATTGGCAATGTGTTTTGTGTTCTTGTGGCCATCCATCTGCTGGTATGCACGCACGCCAAAGGACGACAAGGCACTTGCTTTGAGTTCTCTTGAAAAGATCAAGGAATATGCTACATTCATGGCGGAAAACGATGTTGAACAGCTTCGCCAGACAGCAAAGGCTTCCGATGCAGAAATTCCTGCCGGTTCAGAATGGCTTGTAAAGGCAGCCAAAAAGAACTTCAAGGACATGGGTAAGGAAGTTCCATCTCCTCTCACCCTCCGCGCAGCATTGGAAACATTCTCCCGCGAAGAGCTTACAAAGCTTGTGGAAGACCGCTACCGCGACAAAATCCTCAAGGACAAGAAAAACTACAAGAACTCAGTAAAGCTGGGCTTGGACTTGAGCGGTGGTATGAACGTAATCGTAAAGGCAGACTTGGATGCAGTCGTAAAGGCACAGAAGGAAGCCAACATCCTTACTTCAGACGGTAAAGATGCAGATGGCGAAAACACAACTTCACTTGCTGTTAACGAAACTCTTTTGCGCTCAAATGCAATGGCACAGGCAATAGAAACCCTTACCAGCCGCATTGACCGCTTTGGCCTTAGCTCCCCAACAATCAGGCAGCAGGGCGAAGACCGCATCTACATAGAGCTTCCTGGTTCAGCAGAAACTGACCAGATTAACACCATCATCCAGGGACGCGGTATTTTGAACTTCCGCCTGGTAGATATGGATGCAACAGAAAAATTCCTTCAGTACTATTTTGCAAACCGCAGCTCCACTTTCGACAGCAGGGGCAACCTTATAGATCCTTCTGTTATTCCGGAAGACGAAGAGGTTTTCGGTTACTATGTAACAGACGAATACGGTCTTGACCAGAAGGTTTCTTCACGCCCATACCTTGTCGTAAAGAAGCAGATTGCCCTCGAAGGCAAGCACATCAAGTCGGCAGTAGTAGGAGCAGACAACCTTACCGGAAGACCCCAGGTTAACTTTACCTTGGACGCAGAAGGTGCTGGCATCTTTGCTAAGTTCACCGGTGAGCACAAGGGAGAATTCCTTGCAATCGTAAGCGACAACAAGATTAAGTCAAACGCAAGGATCAACTCAGAGATTCCTGGTGGTCAGGTTTCAATCGACGGTTTCGGAAAAGAAGAAGCAAACAACCTTCAGAAGGTTTTGCAGACAGCATGGCTCGAAGTTCCGCTTAGCGTAGAAAGCCAGCAGGTTATCGGTGCAGAACTTGGTAGCCAGTACATCCGCCAGGGTCTTATGGCAATCGTTATAGGTCTTGTTGCAATCATGATCTTTATGCTTATCTTCTACAAGGGAGCAGGTGTAAACGCATGTGTTGCTCAGATTCTTAACCTTTACATAATGTTCTCCGTGATGAGCGCATTGAACTTTACAGTAACGCTTCCATCCATCGCCGGTATGATTCTTACAATCGGTATGGCTGTAGACGCAAACGTAATCATCTTTGAACGCATCAAGGAAGAGAGAGCTCTTGGCAAAGACCGTGCCTCTTCTATTTCCGTTGGTTTTGCAAACGCATTCTGGTCTATTATGGACTCCAACATAACAACATTCATTGCAGCAGTATTCATGACTCAGCTCGGCTCTGGTTCCATCCTGGGCTTTGCATACAGCTTGGCAATCGGTGTTTGTTCAACGGTATTTACAGCTCTTGTTGTTTCAAGGCTTCTGTTTGACTTTAACACGGAAGTTGTAGGCAAAGAGAACATTAGCATCAGCTGGAGGATGAAATAATGAAAAAATTGCATGAATTCAGTAAGGCCTTCCTCGGCTGCGCAATCTTTAGTGCCGTAATTATTGCCGCTGGAATCGCAGGATTCTTTTTGAAGGGAATTAATTTTGGACTGGACTTTCAGCCTGGTCTTATAGAAGAAGTTCGCATTGCATCTCCTGCAATGAGCCTTTCTTATTCTGGTTCAGCAAAGGTTGACGCAGAGCTTTCCGCTACCGGCTTTGACCTTGTTATTACCGGTGTTGGCGAAAAGGAAACAAAGTCTTTTGCCTTTGGCCAGTATTCAACAATTTCTGCCCTCGCAGACGCTTTAAAGAGTGTAGAAGGAATTTCCGCACAGGTACTTTCTTCCGGAGACGCAGACTGCTATACAATCTTTACAAACAGCGCAGTTTCTGCAGTTTTGGGTAAGGAGCCATTCTTCCTCTATGTTCCGGATGCAAACAGCAATGTTACCGTAGAAGATGTCCGCACAGCCGTAACTTCCGAAGCCGTACAGGTAAAGGAACTTGGTAGTGCAACAGACCGCAGCTTCCAGGTACGCGCAAAGATTACAGGAGACCAGGTTTCTAGCCAGGAACTCCAGCGCAAGATTACAGGCGACGTTCAGAAGAAGTTTGGAAAGGACAATGTTGCAATCATACGCACGGACTTTGTGGGATCAACATTCTCCTCAGACCTTGCATACAAGTCAATCCTTCTTGCAGTTGCAACACTCTTCCTCATTTGGCTCTATGCTACAATCCGCTTCCACTGGGACTTCGCTCTTGGTGCAATCATCGCTCTTGTACACGACAGCCTTATCCTCTTTACAGTTATAATCTGGGCTCAGCTGGAATTTACAACAACGACACTTGCAGCGGTTCTTACAATCTTCGGTTACTCAATCAACGCAACTGTTGTTATCCTTGACCGCGTACGCGAGAACATGAAGTCTATGGACGCAAAGGAATTCAACAGCATTCTTGACCGTTCTCTTAGCGACACTCTTACCCGTTCAGTAATAACAACCATAACAACAATGTTCGCATCTGTTGCTCTTTGGGTGTTCACAAGCGGATCAATCAGGGTGTTTGCAATAGTTCTTACTGTTGGTTTGATTTCCGGATGTTATTCATCTATCTTCATCAGCTCAGGATTCATTTCATGGGCACGCCGCAACTGGGATCCAAAAGACCCTGTTCACGTACGTCCAAGAAAAACTGAACGCCCTGCTTTCTCGGCTACAGTTTCCGTCTGAGTCTGACGCTTAGTTAGATTACAAAGGCCCGCTTTGCAAAAGGCGGGTTTTTTTTTGGGATTTTATGAACGTAATTCGTGCAAAAATTTTAGGCTACTGTATGGGGGTTCGCCGCGCAGTTGAAGGTGCAGAAAAGGCACTTGATGACTCTCAGGGAAAAACCGTCTATACACTTGGCCCTTTAATTCACAATCCTTCCGTAATGAATGCACTGCAGTCCCGCGGCTTGAAGATTCTTGATGCGGATGATGTTGGAAAGTTTTCATCTTTGGACGAGCAGAGCATTGTGCTTATCCGCGCTCACGGAACAACACCCGATGTTTTGGAAAGACTCAGGTCTTTTAAGGTCTGCATAAAAGATTCAACTTGCCCCAGAGTTCATATAAGCCAGAAGCGTGCAGCAGAGTGGAGTGCAAAAGGCTTTACGGTTATTATTGCCGGAGACAAAAACCACGGGGAGGTTACCGGCATACAGGGCTTTGCAAACGGAAGGTCGGTTGTGGTTCAGACAAAAGAAGAAGCTTCCTCTTTGCAGGTTCCGGAAAAATCCGTCCTTATTGCCCAGACTACATTCAGCCCCTTGGAATTTCAGGCCATAAGCGGCATTGTCTTAAAAAAGAATCCCAATGTTCAGGTCTTTAATTCAATTTGTCCCGCAACAATGGAAAGGCAGAAAGCACTGCTTGAACTAAAGGGAATGTCTGATGCAATCATCGTAATCGGTGGGAAAAATTCTGCAAATACAAGAAGGCTTTACGAAATAGCACTTTCCGTTTGCCCGCGCGCCGCTTTAATCGAAGACGCTTCGGAAATACCGGAAGAGTTTTTTTCTTTTAAGACCGTGGCAATTACGGCTGGAGCAAGTACCCCGGATTCAATTATAAACCAGGTGGAAAAAGCCCTAAAAGAAGGATTGAATGTTCCCTCCCTTTAAGGAAGACGATGCGCTAAAAGTCTGCAAACTTATTGCCCGCGCCTTGGACACAGGATTTCTGGAGCTTCGCGCCGTGGATTCTTCCCGCTCAGCTACGGAACGCACTCTTGGCGGAATAATGCTTGGTGCTCTCCTTGCTTCTGCAAATTCTGCTTGCGGTGAAAGTATCAGCGAAGAACGTAGCGAAGAATGCAACGAAATTCGTAGCGAAATTCGCAGCGTATTTCGTAGCGAAATTCGCAGCGTATTTCGTAGCGAAATTCGCCATGCTCTTGTAACGGTTAGCGGAACAACCAGGGCTATTTTTAAAAAGGGATGCGACACTCCGCTAGAAGAACTTTTACCGTCAGACTTTCCCCCGGACTGGGATTTTGTTTGCAACATAAAATTTATTCCTCCCATTGTAAGTGCAAGCCAGATAGACCAGGCTCTTTTTCAGAACGACAAAAAAATTCACGAGCTTACGGAAGAAATAAAAAATTCCAGCGCAGAAAAAATAAGGGAATTAAAATCTTTGCGGACGGCTTTGACCGACAAGTCTCTTGCAAAAGTTTTTGACCTCTATTCATTCCACTGTGCAGACGGAAAGGTTCGCTCGCTAAGGGAAATTTGTTCTGAGAAAAATCTTCGTACCCTTCCTCCAACCGGGACAGGCGAATGTTGCGCACCAAAACTTTTGGACTATGCCTTTGCCTCTTCCATGCAGCCGCTTAGCCTTTGCGAAGCCTATTACCAGAAGGGAGAGGAACTTGC
>JAGACC010000297.1 GCA_017614295.1 Treponema sp. | reverse complement strand
CTGCAAATCTCCGATCCCGCAAAAAATCCATGGAGGGATTTTTTGCGGGCAGGCACGGCTTAGGGGATTCCCCTAAGAACCCCAATTTTTTTTACATCTGTGTAAAAAAAAACAAGGAAGGCTTTTCTTTCTTGCCAACCAGTAAAAAGCCCATGGATGGGCGGCTGAGCAGCATGCAGAATCGCATGCGATTCTGCAATACCTGGGAAAATCCACGGAGGGTTTTTCCCAGGTCCTACGCCGCCATGGAGCACCTTTAGTACCGGCCGCAGGACGGTATGAGCGTTAGCGAAGTGCGGAACGGCGGTGGCGCATAGGCATATACGGTCGGGTTAGCCAAGGGATAATATGGTAGAACATGCAGGAGTTACGTCCTAAAAAATACCATCCAGATTTATAGAGATTTTGAAACAAGTTCAGAATGAGGGGGTAGCTGAATTTTTACTTGCCCCAGCCAAGGTCTTTATTATATAATGTTGATATGAATATTTTGATTGTTGGTGCGGGGTTTACTGGGGTTCAGCTTGCCAAGCGCCTTATTGACGAAAAGAATAACGTTACTCTTATAGATAATGATCCGGAGACTGTGCGCCATGCGGCTAACCGTTTGGACTGTACGGTTCTAGAGGCGGACGGTAATAATCTTGCCACGCTGGAGGAATGCGGTATTGCAAAGGCGGATGCCCTTGTTGCGGTTAGCGGTAACGATGAGGTTAACATGATTACGTGTTCCCTTGTTGATGCGGTTTACCCACGTCCGGTTAAGATTGCCCGTGTTAGGAACTATGCCTACTATATAAACACTGCGGCTGCGGCTAAGCACCATGCGGAGACTTTTAGCGGTAAGCACAGGCCACTTTACGGTATTGACTATATGATTCACCCGGACGTTGAGGCAGCTGAGGCTATTGTAAAGGCTGTTGAACACGGAGCGGTTAGTGAGGTTGTTTCTTTTGAGGATTCCAAGTACGAGCTTACCAGGCTTAGGATAGAGAAGGATTCACCCCTTGACGGTCTTGAGCTTAAGAATATCCGTACTCTGATTGACTTTAAGTGCGTGGTTGTTTTTCTGGAGACTGAAAGCGGTGCTCTTTTGCCAAGCGGAGATACGGTTCTTAAAGCGGGTAATTTTATTGGCATTCTTGCGGACAAGGAGAATCTTTCCAAAGTTCTTACCCTTTGCGGAACTCAGGTTGACCTTATCAAGAGGATAGGCCTTGTTGGAGCGGGCAGGATTGGAACTATAGTTGCAGACCGTTTAATAGAAAGAAGAAAGGCTTCTCCGATTGCGCGTCTTTTTGGTCTTGGCAAAAAATCCATAGCACAGGACTTTGTTATAATCGATAATGACGATGAACTTTGCAAAGAGGCTAGCGAAAGGTTCCCGGAGGCTAAGGTTTTCTGCGGCAACATTACGGACGAGAGCTTTATAGAAGAGGAGCGGCTTAACGAGCTGAACCTTCTTATTTGTACTATGCACAACCACGAGCTGAACATGGTTGTTTGCGCCTACCTTGAGTCTATGGGCGTTAAAAAGACCATTGCCCTGGTAACAAGTTCTGCATTTTCGCAGATTTCCGCCAAGCTGGGTGTTGACGTTTCTGTTCCTTTGCAGGATGCGGTTGTAGATTCAATTCTTAGCCACCTGCACGGTAAGAGCGTAACCGGAATCCACACGGTTTGTTCAGGCGAGTACGAGATTGTTGAATGCGACCTTTCTGCATCCAGCAAGTTCATGGGTAAGGCTCTTAAGGACATTGCAAGCCCCGGCGAATACCTGCTTTTGCTTGTTAAGAAGAACGGCAGCGAGCACTATGAGCTTCCGCAGGGAGACACTAAGCTTGAAATTGGCGACCACCTTATTCTTATAGAAAAGTCTGGCGAGAAAAAGCTTCTTGAAAAATTCAGCGGACTTAAATGACATGCTCAAACAAGCGGGTTAAAAGAGGAAGCAAAAAATGGCCTTTACTGTAACAAGAATCATCTTTGTAATATTGGGAATAGTCGGCACATTCCTTGTTCTGCCATTCGCAACATCCCTTGCGCTAAACGAGGGGATAACACTCACACTTTCCTACGCAATACCAATGGTCGTAAGCTGGATTTTTGCTGCGGTCTTTTTCTTTGCGGGAAAGAAGAAAAAAATGAACCTTAGCACAAAGGCAAGTTTTGTAACCGTAGCCCTGTCTTGGCTTTTCATGGGCTTTTTGGGAGCAATACCCCTTTACGCAAGCGGCGCAATCCCCGGCTTAACGGACGCAATTTTTGAAAGCATAAGCGGCTTTACCACAACCGGAGCAACAATCCTTTCCGAAATTGAATGCCTTCCGAGGAGCATAAACCTTTGGAGATGCGAAATGCACTGGGTTGGAGGAATGGGAATCATCGTGCTTACCGTTGCCCTTCTTCCAGTACTTGGAGTTGGAGGATTTCAGCTAATCAAAGCAGAAACCACTGGCCCCGAAAAAGGAAAGCTTACCCCAAAAATTACAACTACGGCAAAGGTTCTCTGGTTCATCTACCTTGGAATGACCGTAATAGAAGCAATACTCCTTATGATTTTTGGAATGGACTTTCTGGACGCAATAAGCCACGCATTCAGCACATTGGGAACAGGAGGCTTTTCCACCAAGAACAACAGCATAGCTTCATTTGATTCAGCCGCCATAGACTGGGTTTGCTGGACCTTCATGTTCCTTGCAGGAATAAACTTTTCGCTCTACTACTATATCTTCATAAAGAAATGGAACGACATAACAGGCAACACGGAATTTAAGGTCTACATTGCAATAACTGTCATTGCAGCCCTTCTCATAGGAATTTTTGAAAGCCCCGCTTACGGAAGTTTCCTAAAGGCACTGCGCTATTCATTCTTCCAAAGTTCAACTATCATCTCTTCCACTGGATTTGCAACAACGGACTTTACCACATGGACACCTGCATCCCAGGCTGTAATCTTTGCCCTGCTCTTCATAGGAGGAAGTTCAGGCAGTACGGCTGGAGGCGTAAAAGTAATCCGCTGGGTTGTAATAGCAAGGCAGTTCAAAAACGAAATACTCAAAATAATGCACCCACACGGAGTCTTTACAATCAGGCTGAACAAACAGGTCTGCCGAAAGGACATTGTTTTTACGGTAACGGCATTCTTCTTTATCTACGTGCTTGTAGTCGCGGTAACTACATTCATCGGTGCTGTCTTTGGACTGGATATCTTCTCCGCATTCACTGGAGCTGTAACAATGGCTGGAAACTGCGGTCCTGGATTTAACCTTCTTGGCCCTTCATGCAACTACGGCTTCTTGGCTGCCCCGGTAAAATGGGTCTACTGCATTGTTATGATTGCCGGTCGCCTTGAATTCTTTACAATAGCGATTCTATTTTCTCCCGCATTCTGGAAAAAGTAGTTTTTCCGGACGGAATTCCTCTTTTTACTGTGCCCGGTCACGTCTGTGTCCGGTCAGTAAATCTGCATTCCCCGCTAATTTTTTTTAAACATAATTCTCGGAAAAGTGTCCAATCCTGACTTTTTAAAAGCTATATATTAAGTATGGAACTATTAAAAGAAGGAGAGGACTTCCCTTTCCAAAGTGCAGACGCAAACGAAAGCGACCTTGACCTTGACGAAGTTACACTGGCTGCAAAAAAGGCATTTGGAATAAAATACCTATTTGCTTGGCAGAGGATTGTGATTGCAAACATATTGGACTCGGCTTTGGGGATGAATGTTGGGGATGGGGCGGGGTTGCAGACGGAGGATTTTGTTGAGGGAGACGATGTTGCTTTGCGGAGCGGGACGGCGGAAGAAGTGGCGGGTTTGCGGACAGGGGATTTTGTTGAGGGAGACGATGTTGCTTTGCGGAGCGGGGATGCGGAAGAGGAGGTGGATTTGCAGACGGAATCTTCTGTCGAAAAAGAAAGTATTGCTTTGCGGAACGGATACGCAGAAGAAACGGAAACTTTGCGGACAGAATCTTCTGTCGAAAAAGACGATATTTCTTTGCAAAGCGGATACGCAGAAGACACACCGCCTTTGCAAACGGAATATTCTGTCGAAGAAGAAAGCCCCTCTTTGCAAAGCGGATACGCAGAAGACACGGAAACTTTGCAGACGGAATCTTCTGTCGAAAAAGAAAGTCCCTCTTCGCGGAACGGATACGCAGAAGACACGGAAACTTTGCAAACAGAACCTTCTGTTGAAGAAGAAGACATCTCTTTGCAAAACGAGTCCGCAGATCACACCCCACCTTTGCAAACAGAACCTT
>JAGACC010000296.1 GCA_017614295.1 Treponema sp. | reverse complement strand
TATTATGGGAAGGAGTGAGAACAGCCGTAACCGTGTTTTTGTTGAGGACGGTAGGGGAATCCGCACACAGGCATTTGACCCTTCAAAGATGAAGGACCCAAGCCTTATTATTTATGCTCCCGTACGCGTAATTGAGACTGCAGCTGGAAGTGATACTATAGTAACAAACGGTGACCAGACCGACACTGCTTACGACGGAATGACAAAGGGACTTACTTTTGAGCAGAGCCTCCGTTCTAGGACTTTTGAACCCGACGGACCTAATTTTACGCCGCGCATTTCTTCTGTCCTCCACATAGGTTCAGGAAAGTTTTCCTACGAGATGTCTATTTTGAAGAGCGACATGGGTGATGATTCTTCTGCAAACCGCTATACTTTCTCTTACGAAAGCCCAAAGAAGGGTGTGGGCCGCTTTATCCACACATACCGCGGAGACGGAAATCCTCTTCCAAGCTTTGAGGGTGAGCCTGTTCCGGTTAGCCTTGACGGAATGAACGATGCAAAGACCCTTGCCGATAAGATTTGGCAGAGCCTTAACAGCGACAACAAGGTTTCTCTTTTTGTTCGCTACATAGAAATTGCAAGCGGAAAGGAAGAGTCTGTAATTATCAACAAGAACAAATAGTTGGCAAAGTGCCGGCTATTCCTAAAACTCAAAAACGGACGGGATTTATGCGTATAAAAAATACTGAATCGCTTTTGAATGAAGAAAAAACTGATGCAATTGCGGAAATATGTTCGCTGCTTGCGCATATAGATGATGAAAATCTTATAAGGGAGTTTTTTGGCTGCCTTTTTACCAAGTCTGAGCTGAAGGATTTTTCCAACAGGTGGCATTTGGTAAAGGAGCTTGAAGCCGGTACTACCCAGCGCGAGATTGCAAAAAAGTACAACATGTCTCTTTGCAACATAACACGCGGTTCCAAGGAGCTAAAGAAGGAAGACTCTGCTTTTAGGAAGGTTCTTACTATTCTTGCCTCTTTGGAAAAGTGACGCAATTCTCTTTTGCCTGCACTTGATTTATCCAATCTGTATGCAGTTCTCACTTGTTTGGGTTATTGCTTACAGATTGGGCGTTTGTTGTGCGGTGGTAGCCTTTATTGCTCTGTGTTAGCGTTTGTTGAACGGTTAAGCTATTTTTTTGAGCATTCGGGGCATTTTCCCCAGATGCTTATCTGAGTCTGTCCAGCCTGAAAATCCTGGGGGAGCATTTCTGAGCAAGATTTGTAGAATTCCGGGACAGAATCTGAAACTATGTCGAAAATCTTTAGGCATTCGGTGCACTTAAAGTGGATGTGGGGCGTAAGCTTTGCGTCGTAGCGTACCTGTTCGTCCTCTATGTTAAGCGAGTTGAGTATGTGCTTTGTGCTAAGAAGATGGAGTGTGTTGTAGACTGTTGTTCTGGAAAGGGAGGGGTAGCTTCCTATAAGTGCCTGGTAGACTGTTTCCGCAGTTGGGTGAACCTCGTGCTCTGTTACGTACTTAAGCACTGCAACCCTTAGCGATGAAGGCCTTATTTCCTTTTCGCGCAGTATTTCTGCATAAGTTGAACTATCTGACAATTTAAACTCCCGATGTGCGGTTTGGATGCAGCTTTATCTGTTTGAATGCTTGCACGCTTCTTTTACAGTTTGCGCTTCTTCTACAGATAAAAAGCTTCTTTGACTGCTTGAATCTTCTTTTACAGGCGCTTTTTCTGCATACCGCACTTCTTTTTGCCTTAGGGTGTCCGGCCTTGGAAAAGATGCTTCCCTTAGCCGGAACATTTACCTGTTAGTATTGGGCATTAGCCTTGCATTTAGCCTTTGACTAGTTAAAGTAGCGCTTCAAAAGTCACTTGAATCCAGCTCCGTGGCGTGCCTCATCCTTTGCCATCTCGTGAACGGTGTCGTGGACTGCATCGTAGTTGAGAGCCTTTGCCTTCTTTGCAAGCTCAAGCTTTCCTTCGCATGCTCCTGCTTCTGCCGCTGCCCTAAGCTCAAGGTTCTTCTTTGTGGAATTTGTAAGGACGTCTCCCAAAAGCTCTGCAAACTTGGCTGCGTGTTCTGCCTCTTCAAAAGCATAGCGCTTGAAAGCTTCTGCAATTTCCGGGTAGCCTTCGCGGTCTGCCTGGCGTGACATGGCAAGGTACATTCCAACCTCGCTGCATTCACCGTTAAAATTGTCCTTTAAGCCCTGAACAATTTCCGGGTCAAGATTCTTTGCTGAACCAACTTCATGTTCGCATGCCCAGCCAGATTTTTCTTCCGTCACTTCTACAAAGGCATTCTTTGCATGGCACTGGGGGCATTCATCCGGTGCGTTGTCTCCTGTAAATACAAATCCGCAAACTTTGCATCGCCACTTCTTCATTTTTTGCTCCTTACATAAAAATTGTAATAATTACAATTCATTTTATATTGAAAACAAATTGTTGTCAAATGAATTTTGTAATCTTTTCAATTTTTTAATACTTTTAAATTTCTGGACGGCAGTTTCTGCGGCTCCACCATTCATTTTCTTAGCAAAGACAAGTAGGCCTTTTTTTACGGCTTTCCAGGGTTCCGCGGGGCCCTTACCCGCTCCATTACCGCGCTGCGGCAACGGCTCCGCCGCCCTTCCAATCCGGCCTCATGGGGGCTGCACTTTTTTTACCCCCAGCTTTTTTTGCAAAAAAAAATCTTTTTTTCCAGATTTGCTATTGACACAATTCATTAAAAAAGCTATAGTAATATCACATTTTAGCAAATGTACTTTTACAAATGCGGGGATGGTGGAATTGGTAGACACGCTAGCTTGAGGTGCTAGTGGCGCAAGCTGTGCCTGTTCAAGTCAGGTTCTCCGCACTTTAGGACTGTCAGTTTTTGGCAGTCCTTTTTTTATGCCCGAGAATCTTTCCGTCTGCATTATTTTTGCAATAGGGGTGTTCCGGCTAAAACCGTCGGCTGTTTGAACTGAACCCATTTTAGTTTGCGGTGAAGTTTACAACTTTGTTGCTCTGTGCTACATAGCCTTGATACAGAAAAAAAATGAATTTTATTTTTAATACACTGCTGGCACAAAATTATCACAGTAATTCTCAAAAAAGCCGAGTTCTTACAGAAGATTGGGTTGAAAAAAATATGTACTGCCCTATATGTGGTAACCCTTATATATCAAGATATGAAAATAATCATCCAACTGGGGATTTTTATTGTGAAGAGTGTGCTTCTGATTTTGAATTGAAAAGCAAGAAAAGCAGTACAGGCAAAATTTCAAAAACAATATCAGATGGCGAATATTCAACCATGATTTCACGAATTACATCTTTTAGGAATCCGAATTTCTTTTTTATGACTTATAAAGATTATAAAGT
>JAGACC010000295.1 GCA_017614295.1 Treponema sp. | reverse complement strand
GGCTTGGAAGAAAAGGCTTCTTACGGCGACTTATTGGCAGAGGCTGTAACAAAGGCATATCCCCTTGAGCATGGAAAATGGAATGGAAAGGATGTTACTCTTACCAGATTTGAAATTCCTACCGGGAGAAAGCACCAGATACGCGCACAGTCTGCATTCCACGGTTTTCCTCTGCTTGGAGACAGGGCTTACGGGGGCACAAGTATAAAAGGACACGAATTCTACCTTCATGCAGTTCAGGTTGAATTTCCTGCGGAGAACGCTCTCTTGCTTCCCCCAAAAATTCATCTTCCCCTTCCAGCGGAATTTTTAAATTTCTTGAATTCTGCCTTGATAAATTGGAAAGGACAACTTATAATCTAGGGTAAAGATGAGCATTTTTTCAAGACTCGCAAACAGGGGCATACAGGTTTACGCTCTTGTTGGCGAAAGCGGTACAGGCAAAAGCTTCCGGGCAAAACTTCTTACTCAAAAATACGGAATAAAGGCGCTTATAGACGACGGTCTTTTGATTCAGGATGACAAAATTCTTGCGGGAAAGTCGGCCAAGCACGAAAAGACCTACATGGGAGCCGTACGCGTAGCTCTTTTTGACGACAAGGAACACCGTGACCAGGTTGCGCGGGTACTGCAGAAGAATAAAATCAAAAGCATACTGCTCATTGGCACAAGCGAAAAGATGGTTCAGAAGATAGCTCTCCGTCTCCAGCTTCCACCCCCTCAGAAAATCATCAAAATAGAAGAAATAGCCTCCCGCGAAGACATAGAAAAGGCAATCCGCTCAAGGCAGATAGAAGGCAAGCACGTTATTCCTGTTCCTGCAATAGAAGTAAAGCGCAGCTACCCAAGGATATTCTACAAGTCCATTCGGGAATTCCTTTCAAAGAGCAAGGTCCGCATTACCGGCAAAAAAGAAGCTACCCTCTCCGAAAAGTCCATAGTCACGCCGGAATTCAGCAAGAAGGGGCGCATAGAAATTTCAGAAGCAGCACTAAGCCAGATGACACTGCACTGTGTTTGCGAATTTGACAAGGAAATAAGGGTAAAAAAGCTTACTATAAAAACGGACAGCCACGGATACAGACTGATTATTACGGTGGACGTACCCTTTGGAAAGCAGCTTACCGGGCTTATCCACAACCTTCAGCAGTATATAATAGACAATATTGAGCGATACACAGGAATTCTTGTGGAAGAAGTAAGCATAATCATAGACAAGATTACCGCAGCATCCCCGGCCAGCCTTGACAGAAGGTAAAATCCACAACACCTATTCATTTATTCATCATCACATCATCGACCAGGAATGTATTCTTCCTCAGAGACAATATCATTTTCCATCTTCTTAACGGTAATTACAATCTGCCCCTTGTTCTTAAGACTTGTAGTATGCCCAACCCACTTATCCCCCAATACGTCATAGCACTTGTTGGGAAAGTTTATGTAAGTCTCCCTGTAATAACCGCCTTCATGCAATCCCTTTTCAGAAACAATTTTTTCCAGGCGGTCTTTACCCTTGAACGTGTAAAACTCTACGTTAGTACAGTACCCCGCCCCATATTTAAGGTCTCCCCGGAAAAGCAAAACCGGATCCGCATACAAGCCAAGGCCGCGAATAAGAGTCATTCTTGGAGGGCAATACAAAATGTTGGAATTCTCAGGAACCCAAGAAACTCCCTTAACCAATACCACTTCGCGATCCGTCCGCCTTTCGGTTATATGAATAAAATTATCTCTTAAGATTTTGATTTCGTCCCAGTCTCTATCCGGATTATAATCTTCCGGTTCACTAAAAAAATACTCGTAGGCAAGATACTCTATAACTTTTAAGGATTCATTCTCCAGGTCAACAAAATAAGCGGTCATCCACCTGCTGCAGACATAGCCTTCGCCGGAACTGCATTTTATTTTTACCCAGTTTGCATAGGCATTGTCCACATACATCTCTTCTTTGCAAATCTCTTGGACATAGACAATATCGCCCGCATTAAGCTGGAACAACTTGGTACCGCCAGTACTAGGTTTTGAGCGAACGTTTACCTTTGACCCTGTAATAACCGCACTGCATTTTTCAGAAAGACCTGAACCATGGCAAACCCTTCTCTCCGCATAGGCAAAAAACGGAATGGCAACTGTAACAAGCAGTATTATTAGTCTTTTTACGCTCATTTTTCTCCTTAAAAAAGGCAGATGGAAATCAATATTCGTCATCGTCTTTGGGAATATAGCGGGTGTGTCTTCTCGGCATCTTTACCATAACTCCGTAAGACGAAAGAATTTTCCGTATTGCAAATTCAAGCTCTGTACGCTGGGGGTTCATCGGAAGAATAAAGTTCCTGCAACGCTCCCATGTCCTCTTGTAAAGGTCAGAAGGAGAAGAATTCTTTGCTTCTGCCTTCCAGTCCGTCAAACCGTCCACAAAATCGCGCAAAATGTAGCAAAGCCTTTCCCCAAGCCTAAGCTGTGGATTCTCTGCGGAAGCCTTGTCCAGTTCCCTTATGCTTTCAAGATATGCCTTTGCATACTTCTTGTTTTCCATCATAAGGTTTGTGGCAGCCGGCTGTAGGTATTCGTAAAGGTTTGCATCCAGTGCATGCGTTACAATGTCAAACGAATGTCCCGAATTGATAATCTTTAAAAGCTCTTCGGTAAGGCGGGAAGGAGAAACCGGGGACAAAAGCTGCGAAGACTCGCGTATTTTCTTCTTTAAAGAGCGCGGAAGACGGCATTTTGTTGTAGCACCGTATTTTACAGCCCTCAGCATTCTAACCGGATCCTCTATAAAGATTCTGTCCATAGGAATTACCGGCCTAACAATCCCCTTCCTAATATCCTTTACACCGCCAACATAGTCTATAACCTGTTCCTTTACCGGGTCGTAGTAAAGGGCATTAAGGGTAAAATCGCGTCTTTTTACGTCCTCGTCCATAGTTCCAAAGGCATTTCCAACCGAACCGTCAACAATCGAACGGAAAGTGCAGACTTCAAAAATCTTTGTAGAAGTAAAAACGTGCACCAGACGGAATCTTTTTCCAATAATACGCGAATTCCTGAATATTTTTTTGATGCGGCTGGGTGTAGCATCGGTTACAATGTCAAAATCCTTGGGTTTGTTTCCTATTATAAGATCTCTAACGGCACCACCAACTATGTAAGAGGCAAAACCGGTTTCGCGGAGACGGTTTATGATGTAAATTGCATCGGGATCCACGTCCCTAAGAGAAATATTATGTTCTTTTTTAGTATATACGACAGCCTTTTTGACGGGTCTACCCTTGCTGTCCGTTGAATATCGAATTAGCACAGTGGGTATATTCTAATGAGCATGGGTGTTCTCGTCAAGGACACAGGCAAATCTTTTTTTTATTTTGGACGGCAGTTGCATTTGCTCTACCACTTATTTGAACCGCTAACACTTGCCATTTTTTACCCGGTAGAACAAGCAAGCGCATGGACGCGCGCCAGACCTTTGCAAAAAGAACCTGCGGGTTTTTGTAGAAAACCCGTAAGTAAAAAATGGCAAGGAGGCCATTTTTTTACGGCTTTCCAGGGTTCCGCGGGGCCCTTACCCGCTCCATTGCTCCGCAACCCGCCTTCGGCGGGCCCTTCCAATCCGGCCTCATCTTTTTCGCTACCGATTGTTACCGATTGCATTTTCTGCTATAATATAAGAATGGAAAGCGCAACAATTAAGGCAGAAAAAATGGTTAGCGGCGGTGACTGCATAGCCAAGATAGACGGAAAGACGGTTTTTGTACCATATTCAGTACCGGGAGAAACCCTTAGCATTCAGATAGAAAAGGAAATGAGGGACTACTCCACTGCCCGCATAGTGGAAATTCTTGAACCCTCCCCCCACAGGACAAAGCCCTTCTGCCCACTTTACACAAAATGCGGCGGATGCAACATGCAGCATATAGAATCCTCCTTCCAGACCCAACTGCGTTCTTCCATATTAAAGGATGCCTTTGAGCGCGAAGGTGTTGAAGTTGGCGAAATAAATGTTGTAAGCGCAAGTCCCTCCGGTTACAGGGCCAGGTTCCAGCTGCACGACGGCGGTCTTATGGAAAAAAGGAGCAACAACATACTCCGCATAGAAAACTGCCCCTGCGCCACAGCAGAAGTCAACAAGTACCTTGCAGAAATGCCCTTTGAACAGAGGCCTTCTGGGAGGGTTCACGTATTTGGTACGGATAAAATTGTATCTATTCCGGACGGTTTTGACAAAATAATTATCTGCAACGAGGACACAAAAAAGGAAAGCCGCGTAATAGGAAAGCGTGTTATGAGGAACGGCAGGCCTACAAAGAAGATAAAGAAGGTTCAGCCCCGCTTTGAAGGTGCAAGCGTAAAAGAAGAGAACCTTTGCACTGTCAATATCCTTGGCAAAAACATAACTTTTGACGTAAAAGGCTTTTTCCAGTCCAACATGCAGGTTTTGGAAAAGACAATTCCCCTTATTACGGAAGGTCTTAGCGGAAAAAACGTGCTTGACATGTATGCCGGTGCCGGAACATTCAGCGTTTTTCTTGCGGATTTGTTCAGCAAGGTCACTCTGGTAGAGCACAATAAGTCTGCTGTCGTATATGCGGAGCAGAATCTTTTTGGAACTAGCCACGAAAGCTACGGTCTTAGCGGAGCGGTCTGGGTAAAGTACCATGCGTCTTCCTGCATTG
>JAGACC010000294.1 GCA_017614295.1 Treponema sp. | reverse complement strand
TGTGGACGAATGCTTTATGGATTTTGTTGACAAAAAGAAAAATACTGGGGCATGTAAATATATTGGCTCTTATAAAAACATTATCCTGCTTAATGCCTTTACCAAGATATATGCCATGGCAGGGTTAAGGCTTGGTTATGCACTTTGCTCCGATTCGAATATTGCAAGACAGATGGAATTTTTGCAGAGTGAATGGAATGTTTCTTCCTTGGCGCAGACATCTGGTCTTGTGGCTTTGTCCCAGGAAAAATATTTGGAAAAAACAATCCGTGTGATTGAACGTGAAAGGCGTTTCTTGGAAGGTAAGTTGTCTGCTCTTGGAATAAAGTTTTATCCAGGTGATGCAAATTTTATTCTTTTGGAAACAAAAGAAAATGTATGTGAAAAACTTTTGGATGCGGGAATTCTTGTGCGGGACTGCTCTGATTTTAAAAACTTGGGCAATGGTTTTGTTAGGATTGCAATTCAGACGAGAAGAAAAAATAAGATATTGATATCTGCATTAAAGAAGGTTCTAAAAGAAAATGACGGAAGATGAGTTTTTTGATTTTGTAAATTCCATAAAACCTCTTGATTTATCTGCTTGCGAGGATGCAAGAAAATACCAGGCAAACCTTGCAATGCCTCCTGGTAGTCTTGGGGTGCTTCAGGAACTTGCCGTTCAAATTGCCGGAATAAGCGGAAACATAAAAAATGAGTTTTTAAAAAAAAGAATAATTGTTTTGTGTTCTGACAACGGTGTTGCGGAAGAAGGGGTTGCTTCTGCCCCTCAAAGTGTAACTGCATCTCAAGCCGTAAACATGACTGAATATAAAACAGGAATGTCTGCCCTTGCAAAAAAGTTTGACTGCGAAGTTCAAGTTGTTGACGTGGGTATAAAATGTGAATACAGATGCGAAAAAATTCTGAACAAAAAAATCCGCCGTGCTACAAATAATATTTCAAAAACTTTTGCGATGAGCCGTGATGAATGTCTTAGCGCATTGTCTATAGGAATTGAGCTTGCAAAAAAGGCAAGGGCTGAAGGAATTCAAATATTGGGAACGGGAGAAATGGGGATTGGGAACACAACAACTTCGACAGCTGTTTTGTGTGCGCTTACAAATGAAGATCCGGAAAAAATTACTGGAAGGGGTGGCGGAATTACAGACGAAGCCTTTGCCAAGAAAAAAAAGATAATACAGATGGCTTTGGACATAAACAAACCTAACCCCAGTGATGTTTTGGACGTGATTGCAAAAGTTGGTGGCTTTGATATTGCGGCAATGTGCGGAGTTTTTCTTGGTGCGGCTCTTTGCAGGCTTCCTGTTGTGATTGACGGATATATCTCTATTGTTGCGGCCTTGTGTGCAAAAAGAATTTCTAGCGTAAGTGCAGGTTGTTTTATTCCTTCGCATAAGTCAAAGGAAAGAGGTTATGTTCTTGCGGCAGAAGAGCTTGGCGTAAAACCTTTTCTTGACCTTGGCATGCGTTTGGGAGAGGGAAGCGGTTGCCCTCTGGCATTTGAGGTTATAAAAGCGGCTTGCACAATTATGAATGATATGGCATCTTTTAATGGAGCCGGAATTGATGATTCTTATTTAACGGAAATACGCAAGCAGAGAGATTTTTAAATGGTTGTTTTTGTTTTTGGCGGTTCAAAAAGCGGAAAAAGTAATTTTGCTCAAAATCTTTCGGTAAAACTTTCTGATAAGAAAAATCTTTATTATGTTGCCACTATGATTCCCTATGACGGAGAGGATGAACTTAGGATAAAAAAGCATATAGAAGCTCGCGCTGGCCTTGGTTTTAAAACTGTTGAATGTCCATACGACCTTAGCGAAGTTTTTTTTGATAAAGAAAATAATCCCGATGGAACTTTTCTTGTGGAAAGCCTTACCTCTTTACTTTCCAATATAATGTTTAAAAATTGCCAGGTTGATTTTAATTCTTGGGAAAAGCTAAAAAAAATGCTTGCCACTTTTGTGGAAAAAGCTAAGAACTGCGTATTTGTTTGCGATTCCATTTTTTCTGATGCGGAAAGCTACGGGGAAGAAACGGAAGCTTTTAGGGAGACTCTTGCAAAGGCTTCTTCTTTTATCTGCGGCTTGGCGGATATTGTGGCTGAGGTAAAAAACGGTTATGCTAACTTTATAAAGGGCGGAGATAAAATTTTGCAGAATGATAATAATAAAAAATATTTTTTTGTAACAGGCGGTGCACACAACGGAAAGCTTGACTATGCAAAGAAACGCTTTGACCTTGTTGATGAAGACATTTGCATTTGTAATAAAAACTGCCAGCCGGATTTTTCCAAACGCTGCATTGCCTATCTTGAAAACTACATCTGGTTTTGCATGAAGAATAAAATTCAGCCAAGGATGGACTGGAAAGAAGGTACTGTTTTTGTTGCTACGGATATTTTTTGCGGAGTTGTGCCCATGGAAAAAGATATTCGCGAGTGGAGAGAAAAAACAGGGGAGTACTTTCAGCGGATTGCGAAGGAATCTTTTTGTGAAAGGGTTTCTTTTGGACTTGCTCAAGAGATGCGGGGGTGAACTTTGACTACGGTTTACATCTTCCGCCATGGACTTACAAAAGAAGCTGAACTGCATTTGTACTGCGGAAAAACAGATGTTCCTCTAAGCGCAAAAGGAATTGAGCTGCTGCAAAAACAAAAGGAAGCGATGCCTGACCTTTGTGGATATTCTTTTTATTCAAGCGGAATGAAGCGGACGGATAGGACTTTGGAAATTCTTTATCCGAGTGCTGTCTACAAAAAAGAAGCTGCATTACGGGAACTTGATTTTGGAATTTTTGAATGCCATTCTTATGAGGAACTAAGGGATAATTGTCAGTACCAGATGTGGATTTCCGGTTGCAACGAGTTGAATGTTTGCCCCGGAGGAGAAAGCAGTTTGCAGATGAAGGATAGGGTAATATCTTTTGCAAAGAAAATACTTTCTGGCAAGGAAGAAGAAAAAAGAATTGCAATTTTTACCCACGGGGGGCCTGTGGTTGCTCTTATGCAGTATTTCTTCCCCGAAGAAAAGAAAAACTTTTACGAATGGAGATGCGGCTTTGGACAAGGCTATAAAATTCAGCTGGATGATAGTGGCGCATCTTATACAAAATTAGAATTTGATAAGGAAATAAAATGATATTTAAGTCTTTTGCCGTTGCCTTTTCTATGTATTCAAAAATTCCCATGCCGCGCGTTGAATGGAATGAAAAGAATTTGCGTTATGCGCTTTGCTTTTTCCCCTTTGTTGGTGCGGTAATTGGAGCTTTGATTTTTTGCTGGATGTTATTATGCCAAAAGTTTTCTGCCAACATATTTTTACAAACGCTACCTCTTTTGGTGATTCCCCTGCTGGTAACAGGAGGGTTTCATGCGGATGGTTTTTTGGATACAAGTGATGCCCTGTCTTCTTATAAAAGTAAAGAGGAAAAACTTCTTATTTTAAAAGATCCCCACATAGGCTCATTTGCGGTAATAAAATTTTTTATTTTGTGCCTTATATATTTGGCCCTTGCTTCTTTGTTTGAGCTTAACCATGCTTTTTATTCCTGGTGCCTTTCCTTTGTGCTTGCAAGAATATTCAGTGCCTTTGCGGCTGTGAATTTTAAATGTGCAAAAAATAACGGAACACTTTATGCTTTTTCAAGTTCGACGGCAAAGAAAATAACAAATGCCGTGCTTGTGCTTGAATTGCTTTTGTGCTCCTTTGCAATGGTATATCTTTCTCCAATAAGCGGCTCTTGCATTGTAATTCTTCTTGCATTATTTTTTGCATATTTTAGGATGATGGCGCTAAAGAAATTTGGAGGGGTTACCGGAGACCTTTGCGGATGGTTTGTTTGCATGGCGGAAACTATTGCTGTGCTTTCTTGTGGGCTTTTGATTTTGCTTGGATTTTAAATGGTGGAAAAGTATCATATTGTATTTGCAATTTTGGCGGGATTTATCCTGGATTTTTTTATGGGCGACCCCCACTGTATGCCTCACCCTGTGCGCTTTATTGGAGCTTTGATTTCTCTTTTGGAAAAAAGGCTTTTAAATTTGTCGGATTCAAAAGTTAGACAGAGGGCTTTTGGTTTTGTGCTTGTGGTTTTGGTGCTACTTGTTACCGGTGGCATAACTTTTGCATTGCTGCATTTTTCTTACAAGATACATTTTTTTGCGGGCTTTGCTTTTGAGGTGCTGATTTGCTACTGGTGCATTGCGGCAAATGACTTAAAAAAAGAAAGCGTGAATGTCCTAAAAAAAATGCAGACTTCTTCAATAGATGAATGCAGAAAAGCTCTTAGCCGTATAGTAGGACGCGATACTCAAAGGCTAGCGGAAGAAGAAATTGTAAAAGCAACCGTAGAAACTGTAGCGGAGAATTCAAATGACGGAGTTATAGCCCCTCTTTTTTACATGGCAATCGGTGGACCTGTTTTGGGAATGATTTACAAAGCCATAAACACGATGGATTCAATGGTTGGGTATAAGAATGACCGCTACCGTTTTTTTGGAACTGCTGCTGCTAGGTGCGATGACGTATTTGGTTTTATTCCTGCAAGACTTAGCGCCCTGTTTGCAATAATCTCTTGCCCCATGCTAAGGCTTAACATGAAAAATGCTTTTAAAATTTTTAAGCGTGACCGCTACAAGCATAACAGCCCCAATTCTGCGCAAACGGAAAGTGTCTATGCTGGTGCAATGGAAATTCAGTTGGGGGGAGATGCCTGGTATGGTGGAGTTTTGGAGCATAAGGAATTTTTAGGGGATGAAATACGTAAGCCGTGCGCAAAAGACATTAGGCGTTCGTGCAGTCTGATGTATGCATCTTCCTTGCTTGCAACCCTGGTCTTTTGCGCTGTAAGGCTTTTTGTTACGAGATAGAAATTTGGCAGGAGCGCATTGTTTCCAGAGCGGCTTCGTGTTTTGCAGGAGTAACGCCTGCGCAGCATGAAGAGTCTACGCTTATGAAAACTTCCGGCATTCTTGCCTTTAAAAGCAATGCGTTTGAAACAACACAAATGTCCGTGCAAAGACCAACCAGCTCAATCTTGATTTGTTCAATGGAAGAAAGTTCGGAAATTGTCTGCTGCAATTCCATGGAACCGAATGTTGGCTTGTCTATAATTGTTGCGTTTGCTTTTTCCAGTTCTGCGGCAATTGTGCTGTTGATTTGCCATCCGTGAGTGCCTTTGATGCAGTGTTCGACAGGCAGGTTTTGTCCTTCCTGAGTCTGCATATAGTTTTCTGAATGCGTGTCGCGTGTTGCAAAAACAGTGCAGTTTGGTTCTGCGTACTTTGCAATTTTTTCTTTTACGTTCTGAACGATTGACTGAGCTTCTTTTGTACCAAGAGAACCGTCAATAAAATCATTTTGCATGTCGATGACTACAAGAATCTTTTTCATGAAACACCCTTTGCTATAAGACTTGTTGGAACCGAAGGTTATAGGCTTAGTATAGCAATTGTGACAAAAAAAAACAATCAGCCGTCAGCGGGTCTTGTGCCAGATACAAACATACGCCGCCATGGAGCCCCGTAGTTGCCGCAGGCAATGAGCGTGAGCGAAGGGCGGAACGGCGGTGGCGCAAAGAATCTTATGCTCGAATTAGCCAATAAGCAAAATGGTAGAGCAAGTAGGACTTCGTCCTGAGGATTTCGTCCTGCAAATTCAAATAATTTTTCTATAGAATATTGCGCGGTTTTGTGATAGTATATTGCATATTTAAAGACGGCTAAAAATGAGGTTTTTATGGAAAGACCCTTGATGTGCCTTACCCTTACAGGCAGCACTCTGGACGAAGACTTGGAGCTTCTGAACAAATACCGTAAGTATGTTGACATTGCAGAATTGCGGGTTGATTTTCTGAATGAGGATGAGCGTTTCTTTATAAGAAAATTTCCGCGCTTGGCGGGCTTGCCCTGTATTCTGACCATAAGGCGGCGTGTTGACGGCGGAAAATATATAGAAGGTGAAGCCAGCCGTACGGTTCTTTTTGCAAGGGCACTTTCTTTTGCAGATTCTGATGCAAGCAAAAATTTTAAGTACGTTGATTTTGAGGAAGACTTTCATATTCCAAGTTTGCAGGATGCGGCTATGGCTTACGGAATAAAAATTATCCGCAGCGTTCACGACATGGAAAACCCTATTTCCGACATTCATTCGCGTTTGCAGCAGCTTTGCACGACCGGTTACGAGATTCCAAAGATTGCATTTATGCCGCATACACTTGATGACGTTACCAAGCTTTTTGCCCAGGCTCAGGAATTTAAGGACAACAACCACATCCTTCTTGCAATGGGGCCTCTTGGTGTTCCAACAAGGTTGCTTAGTGCAAAGCTAAAGAATTTTCTTACTTATTCTTCTCCACAGGAGTGTTCTTCTTCGCTGCAGTCACTTGCGCATGTTGATCCTGTTACGCTGAACGACACCTACCACTTTAGCAAGATTGACGACAACACAAAAATATTCGGCATTACGGGATGGCCTTTGGCAGCTACGAGCAGTCCGCTTTTGCACAACACAGGCTACATGAATCACGATATGAATTCTGTTTACATTCCGATTCGTGCGGAAAAGCTTAAGCAGGCATTTTATTTTGCAAACGTTGTTGGCGTGGAAGGAATGTCTGTTACGATTCCCCACAAGGAAGATGTTCTTGATGAAATAAAAGACGTGGATCCGATTGCTCAGGACATTGGCGCATGCAACACTGTTGTTCACTCGAATGATTCTTGGCATGCATACAATACGGATGTTACAGGTTTTACAAGGGCGCTTCTTGAGTTTACAGGACTTAAGAGTCTTGCGCATAAAAAGGTTGCAATCATAGGTTCGGGCGGGGCTTCAAAGGCTATTGCCTATGCGGTAAAAAAGCTTCACGGTAACGCATGCATTTTTAACAGGACAATTGCAAGGGCGAAACTTCTTGCGGACAAGTACGACTTTAAGTATGCTTCGCTTTCCGAAGATTCTGGCCCCATGCTAAAAAAGTACAGCGACATAATAATTCAGACAACTTCAAAGGGTATGGGATGCCCCCCGCCTTCTACGGAAGAAAACGATCCGATTTTCTTTTACGATTTTACCGGAAAGGAAATGCTCTTTGACATTATCTATGTGCCGGAAGTTACGCCTGTTATGGAAAGGGCCGCTCGTGCTGGCTGCAAGGTTTGCAACGGATATTCCATGCTAAAGTACCAGGGTTACGAGCAGTTTGAACTTTTTACTGGGGTTCAGTATTAGAACTTGGTTACAATAAAATTAAGAGAGGAAATATATGGCAATTAATCAGAATGAACAGAAGGTTCTTGCGGCGGTGACTGCAATTGATACGCTTATAAAAGAAGGAAAAATTTTTAGCGGAATAAAGATTGGTCTTGG